>SCUH01000044.1 GCA_004298295.1 Betaproteobacteria bacterium
CCGGCTCAATGACCTGCCCCACGCCGTACTGCAGTTCTATGTCACGGCGCCCTACCCGTGCAGCTACCTGCCCGAGCGCATGGCGCGCTCGCAGGTGGCGACGCCGAGCCACCTGATCACCACCTTGCTTTACGGCGATCTGGTGAAATCGGGCTTTCGCCGCAGCGGCATCTTCACCTACCGGCCGCACTGCGACAGCTGCCGCGCCTGCGTGCCGGTGCGCATCCCGGCGATCGAATTCGTCGCCAGCCGCTCGCAACGGCGCGCCTGGCGCCAGCACGACGGCCTCACGGCGCACCCGCAGCCGCTCAAGTTCCGCCTCGAACATTACGCGCTTTACCTGCGCTACCAGGCGCGGCGCCACGCCGGCGGCGGCATGGACAACGACAGCCGCGATCAGTACTCGCACTTCCTGCTGCAGAGCCGCGTCGACACGCGCCTGATCGAGTTCCGCGAGCAGGGCCAGCTGGTGATGGTCTCGATCGTCGATTACCTGCCCGACGGCCTGTCCTCGGTCTACACCTTCTTCGAGCCCGAGCGGCGCGGCGCGAGCTACGGCACCTACAACGTGCTGTGGCAGATCGAGGCCTGCCGCGCGCTGGGACTGCCCTACCTCTACCTCGGCTACTGGATCCGCGAGAGTCCGAAAATGGCCTACAAGTCGCGTTTCACGCCGATCGAGGGCTTCGTCGGCAGCGACTGGCGCCGCCTCGGCAAGCGCGACTTCGGGGCGAACACGTAGCGCGATGCTCTATGCGCTGGCGCGACCCCTGCTCTTTGCGCTCGATGCGGAAACCGCCCATGGCCTGACGCTGGCGCTGGCCGATGCGCCGCTGCGCTTCGGTCTGCTGCGCGTGCCGCATGCGCCGCCGCTGCCGGTGCGCGCGATGGGGCTCGCGTTTCCCAATCCGGTCGGGCTGGCCGCCGGGCTCGACAAGAATGCCGAGCACATCGACGCCCTTGGCGCGCTCGGCTTCGGCTTCATCGAGGTCGGCACCGTGACCCCGCGGCCGCAACCCGGCAATCCGCGCCCGCGCCTGTTTCGCCTGCCGGCGGCGCGTGCGCTCATCAACCGCTTCGGCTTCAACAGCGTCGGCCTGGACGCGTTCCTGGAAAACCTGCAGCGCAGCCACTGGCGCGGCATCCTCGGCATCAACATCGGACGCAACTTCGACACGCCGAACGAGCGCGCCGCGGACGACTACGCCGCGTGCCTGCAAGGCGTCTACGCGCACGCCAGCTACGTCACGATCAATGTTTCCTCGCCCAACACGAGCGGTCTGCGCGCGCTGCAGGAGAGCTCCGGGCTGGATGCGCTCCTCGCACGCCTGGTCGCCTTGCGCGAGCGCCTCGCCGGGCAGCACGGCAAGTACGTGCCGCTCGCGCTCAAGATCGCGCCCGATCTCGAGGCGCAACAGGTCCGCGACATCGCGCAGGCCGTGCGCCGGCATCGCGTCGACGCCCTGATCGCCACCAATACCTCACTTGCGCGCGAGGGGGTCGAGGGCCTGCCGCACGCGGCGGAACAGGGCGGGCTTTCGGGCGCACCGATCCGGCAGCGCGCCACCCGGGTGCTCGCCGCGTTCGCCGCCGAGTTGCGAAACGAGGTGCCGCTCATCGGCGCGGGCGGCATCCTCGAGGGCGGCGACGCCGCCGAAAAGGTCGGCGCCGGCGCGGCGCTGGTGCAGCTCTACACCGGGCTCATCTATCGCGGGCCCGCGCTCGTTGCCGAGTGCATCGAGGCCATCCGCCATGCGCACCGGGCCGCGGCGTGAAATCGAGGACGGCGAGTTCCGCGTCGCGCTTAGAATGACGCTCCTGTGCGCAATCCTGGGGGGGGACCCGATGCAGCGCGGCCTGGTAGCGACGCTGGCAGACGCTTCCGATTCGAAGCGCATCGCGGCCGGCGCCGTGCTGTTCGAGATGGGGGATCCGGGCGCGACCATGTTCGTGGTCAAATCCGGCGAGCTGCGCATCCAGGTCGGCGACCTCGTGTTCGAGGTGGTCGGCGCCGGCGGCGTGGTCGGCGAGATGGCGCTGCTCGACGAGGAGGCGCCGGTGCGCAGTGCCACCGTGATCGCGGCGGCCGACTCCGAAGTGGTCGAGGTCGACCGGGCCAGGCTGCTGCGGCTGCTGCGCGAGCATCCCGCGATGACGCTCGAATTCTGCCGCGTCATGGTGCGGCGGCTGCGCAAGACCACGGTTTTGACCTACCACGATTCGGTCACCGGCCTGCCGAACCGGTTTCGCTTCCAGGAGCTGTGCCGCACCGCAGTGCTGCGCGCGCAGCGCCGCAATACCATGGTCGGGTTGCTGTTCGTCGACCTGGACCACTTCCAGAGCGTCAACGAGTCGCTCGGTTTCGCGCTGGGCGACGAGCTGCTGCACGCGGCGGCGGTGCGCCTGCGCGAGACGGTCGATGCCGGGCACAGCGTGGCGCGCCTGCTGGCCGACGGCTTCGGCGTGCTGATGGAGGAGCCGCGCGAAACGCACGACATCGCCGCCACTGCGGAGCAGATCCTCGCCGCCTTCGCGCGCCCCTTCGTGCTCGGCGGGCGCTCGCATTACGTCACCGTGAGCGTGGGCGTGAGCTGCTTTCCGCAGGACGGCAGCGATCCCGATGTGCTGCTGCGCAGCGCCGAGTCCGCCACCGGCAACGCGCAGGCGGCCGGCGGCAATGCCTACCGCTTCTATTCCTCCGAGCTGTATGCGATCGCGGTCGATACGCTGCACCTGCGCAACGCGCTGCGCCAGGCGATCGAGCGCCGCGAGTTCCACCTCGGCTTCCAGCCCCGCGTCGACGTGTCCACCGGCAGGATCCGGGGCATGGAGGTGCTGCTGCGCTGGACCCACCCGGAACTGGGTCTCATACCGCCGGCGAAGTTCATCCCGATCGCCGAGCAGGCGGGCATCATCGACACCATCGGCGAATGGGTGCTGCGCGAAGCCTGCCTGCAGATGCAGGCCTGGCTGGCGTCGGGCCTGAAGCCGTTCCGCCTCGCGGTCAATCTCTCGGCGCGCCAGCTGCGCCGCGCCGACTTGGCGCAGCGCATCGCCGCGATCCTGAAGGAGACGGATTTCAGTCCCCAGCACCTGGAACTCGAGATCACCGAGAGCACGCTGATGGAGGACCCCGGTCGCGCCGTGCTGCTGCTGCAGAGCCTGCGGAGGATGGGGATCCTGATCACGCTGGACGATTTCGGCATGGAGTATTCCTGCCTCGGCTACCTGAAGCAGTTCCCGCTCGACTACATGAAGATCGACCAGGCCTTCATGCGCGGCGTGCCGAAGGAGCGCGACGACGCCGCGATCGTGAAG
>SCUH01000045.1 GCA_004298295.1 Betaproteobacteria bacterium
AGCGCCCACGTGGTGAAATTGGTAGACACGCTAGCTTGAGGGGCTAGTGGCCTAAAAAGCCGTAGCAGTTCGAGTCTGCTCGTGGGCACCATAACTGTGGAGACCGTGCTTTGAGGAAGGCAAGCTGAGAAGGTGCTGGCGGAATATTTCCCGATCCTGCTTTTCATCCTCGTCGGACTGGCGGTGGGCGTGGTGCCGGTGGTGCTCGGCGCGCTGCTCGGGCCGCACCGCCCCGACCCCGAGAAGCTGTCTCCCTATGAATGTGGCTTCGAGGCCTTCGAGGACGCGCGCATGAAGTTCGACGTGCGCTACTACCTGGTCGCGATCCTGTTCATCCTGTTCGACCTCGAGATCGCGTTCCTCTTTCCCTGGGCCGCGGTGGTGAACGAGATCGGCCTGTTCGGCTTCCTGTCGATGATGCTGTTCCTCGGCATCCTGGTGGTCGGTTTCGTCTACGAGTGGCGGAAGGGCGCCCTCGAATGGGAGTAGGCGTCTGGCACTGCGGCGCGCACCGCCCCGCGGCGGGCGCTAGGAGGCGGCATGTCGATTGAGGGCATCCTGGAGCAGGGCTTCGTCACCACCACCGCGGACAAGCTGATCAACTGGACGCGCACCGGGTCGATGTGGCCGGTCACCTTCGGTCTGGCGTGCTGCGCCATCGAGATGATGCACGCCGGCGCCGCGCGCTACGATCTCGACCGCTTCGGCGTCGTGTTCCGGCCCAGCCCGCGCCAGTCCGACGTCATGATCATCGCCGGCACGCTCACCAACAAGATGGCGCCCGCGCTGCGCAAGGTCTACGACCAGATGCCCGAGCCGCGCTGGGTGATCTCGATGGGCTCGTGCGCCAACGGCGGCGGCTACTACCACTATGCGTATTCGGTGGTGCGCGGCGCCGACCGCATCGTGCCGGTCGACATCTACGTGCCGGGCTGCCCGCCGACGGCGGAGGCGCTGATCTACGGCATCATCCAGCTGCAGAACAAGATCAAGAGGACCAACACCATCGCGCGCTAGCGCGACGGCCAGCCGCATGAGCGCCAAGCTGCAGCGCCTGAGCGATACGCTGGAGAGCGTGCTGGGTGCGAAACCCGTAACGCGGCTCGGCGAGCTGACGCTCGAAGTGCCCGCGGCCGACTACCTGAGGACCGCGCAGGCGCTGCGCGATCATCCCGGGCTGCGCTTCGAGCAGCTGATCGACCTCTGCGGCGTCGACTACTCGACCTACGGCGACCGTCCCCGCGAGGGCGCGCGCTACGCCGCGGTGCTGCACCTGCTTTCGGTGACGCACAACTGGCGCCTGCGGCTGCGCACGTTCTGCGCCGACGACGCCTTTCCGCTGCTGCCTTCGGTGACCGGGCTGTGGCCGGGCGTGAACTGGTTCGAGCGCGAAGCCTTCGACCTGTTCGGCATCGTGTTCGAGGGGCACCCCGACCTGCGCCGCATCCTGACCGACTACGGTTTCGTCGGGCACCCGTTCCGCAAGGATTTCCCGATCTCGGGCCACGTCGAGATGCGCTACGACCCCGAGCAGAAACGCGTCATCTACGAGCCGGTCACGATCGAGCCGCGCGAGGTGACGCCGCGCGTGGTGCGCGACGCGAATTACGGCGAGAACGGGCGCTAGTGGCCGAGATCCGCAACTACACGGTGAACTTCGGCCCGCAGCACCCGGCGGCGCACGGGGTGCTGCGCCTGGTGCTGGAACTCGACGGCGAGGTGGTGCAGCGCGCCGATCCGCATATCGGCCTGCTGCACCGCGCC
>SCUH01000046.1 GCA_004298295.1 Betaproteobacteria bacterium
CCTGGGCGGGCTGTCGACGATCTTCTGGTCGCTGATGGTGGTGGTGACGCTCAAATACGTCGTGCTCGTGATGCGGGCCGACAACCGCGGCGAGGGCGGCATCATGGCGCTCGTCGCCCTCGCGTCGTCTGCGGTCAAGGGAAACGATCGCTGGCGCATCCCGATCCTGTTGATTGGCGTATTCGGTGCGTCGCTGTTCTACGGCGACGCAGTGCTGACGCCGGCGATTTCCGTGCTCTCGGCCGTGGAAGGGCTCGAGATCGGCACGGCCGCGCTCAAGCCCTACGTGGTGCCGATCTCGGTCGGCGTAGTGATTGCATTGTTCATCGTGCAGAGCAAGGGAACGGCTATCGTGGGTACCCTTTTCGGTCCGATCTGCGCCCTGTGGTTTCTGTCGCTCGGTGTGGTCGGCGTTTTCGGCATTGCCGCCAATCCGGGCGTGCTCGCGGCCCTGCATCCGGCGCACGCGCTTCACTTCGCCACGCATTACGGCTGGGCGTCGTTCATCGTGCTCGGCGCGGTGCTGCTCGCCTTCACGGGCGCCGAAGCGCTGTATGCGGATATGGGGCATTTTGGCAGCGGGCCCATCCGCATCGCGTGGTTCGGGCTCGTGTTTCCGGCGCTCATGCTGAATTATTTCGGGCAAGGCGCGCTGCTGATGGCCGCCCCGGGGGCGATCGAGAACCCGTTCTATCTCGCCTATCCGCAATGGGCGCTGTTTCCAATGATCGTGCTCGCGACGATGGCGACCGTGATCGCCTCGCAGGCGACGATCTCGGGCGCCTACTCGATGACCAAACAGGCGATCCAGCTCGGGTTCTTGCCGCGCATGAACATCCTGCAGACCTCGGAGCGGGAGATCGGGCAGATCTACATCCCCGCGGTCAACTGGCTGCTGCTCGCCGCGGTACTGGCCGCAGTGCTCGGTTTCGGCTCGTCCACCCGGCTCGCCTCCGCGTACGGCGTTGCGGTGATGGGCACGATGATCACCACCACGGTCCTCACCTTCTTCGTGGTGCGCTACCACTGGCGCTACCCGCTTGCCCTCTGTGCCCTGGCCACAGGCCTGTTCCTTGCGGTGGATCTGGCGTTTTTCGGCGCCAGCCTGCTCAAGATCCTCGAAGGCGGCTGGTTTCCGCTCGCAACGGGAGCGACGATCTTCTTCATCATGGTCACCTGGCGCCAGGGGCGTCAGATCCTGCTGGCGCGCCTGCGCGAACAGGCCGTGCCGCTCGATGCGTTTCTCGAGTCCCTCCTGCGAGAGCCGCCGCACCGGGTGCCCGGCACGGCGGTGTTCCTGACCGCGACACCGGCTGCAACGCCGAGCGCGCTGCTGCATAACCTCAAGCACAATGCGGTGCTGCACGAAAACGTGGTGTTCCTGACGGTCGAGATTCTGGAGGTGCCGTGGGCACCGTTCGAGGAGCGGGTGGCGATCGAACCGCTTGGCCACAACTGCTGGCGCGCCGCGGTGACGTTCGGCTTCAAGGACCGGACCGACGTACCGCATGCGCTGCGCACGTCACGCGCGCGCGCCTTCGATCTTGACCCGATGCGGACTTCCTATTTCCTGAGCCGAGAGTCGGTGATCGCCACCGCCGGCGCGGGTATGGCGCCGTGGCGCGAACGCATTTTCGCCGCGCTGGCGCGAAATGCCGGCAGCGCTGCCGACTACTTCCACCTTCCCGCGAACCGGGTCATCGAACTTGGAAGCCGAATCGAGATCTAGCCCCCGGCCTTGATGTAGCGCAAATACAGGCACAGCCGGCTCTGGCAGCGTGAGCCCTCCTGGAAGAGGAGGTTGCATGCTGCCAGGCTGCGTGCCATGGCCTGAGGATTTCGCCCGGCGCTACCGCGAGCGCGGCTACTGGGAGGGCGTGTCCATCTGCGACGCGCTCGCCCGCTCGGCCGCGCTGCGCCCGGACAAGGTCGCGCTGGTGCACGGCGCCGCGCGCATCCGCTACGCCGAGCTGGCCGCGCGCATGGAGCATCTGGCGGCGCAGTTCCTGCGCTGCGGCCTGCAGCCCCGCGACCGTGTCGTGCTGCAGCTGCACAACGTGCCCGAATTCCTCTACGCCTACTTCGGCCTGATCCGTGCCGGCTGCATTCCGGTGATGGCGCTGCGCGCGCACCGGCATACGGAAGTGAAACATTTCATCACCGGCTCGGGCGCCACGGGCTATGTCATTCCCGACGTGCTGCGGGATTTCGATTACCGCGCCATGGCGGAGGAAATGCGTGGCGCCTGCCCGAGCCTGCAGCAGGTCTTCGTCGCCGGCGAGCCGCGGGGCGGGCAGCATTCGCTCGCCCGCCTCATGGAGCAGCCCGCGCCCGACGAGCGCCTGCCGCAGCTCGATCCCTCGGAAGTTGCGCTGATGCTGCTCTCGGGCGGGACCACTTCGCTGTCGAAGCTGATTCCGCGCACCCACGACGACTACGTCTACAACGCCAAGCGCTGCGGGCTGCTCGCCGGCTTTGCCGAACACACGGTGCTGCTGCTGATCCTGCCGCTCGGCCACAACTACAACCTCGCCTCGCCCGGCCTGATGGGGGCGCTGTATCACGGCGGCACGGTCGTCCTCGCGCCCGCGGGCGATGTCGAGACGGTGTTCCCGCTGATCGAGCGCGAAGGCGCGACCGTGGTCCCCGCCGCGGTGCCGCTGATCACGGCCTGGCTCAACACGCGCGTGCCCGAGCGGCACGATCTCTCGACGCTGCGGGTGATCCAGAACGGCGGCGCGCGCCTGGCGCCCGAGCTGCGCGCGCGCCTGCGCGAGCGCCTGCAGTGCGTGCCGCAGGAAATCTACGGCACCGCGGAAGGGCTGATCAGCATGGTGCGCCTGTACGGCGACGACGAGGCGGTGCTGGAAAGCTCCGGCCTGCCGATCTGCGACGACGACGAGATCTGCGTGCTGGGCGACGACGGGCGCGAGCTCGCCGACGGCGCGCCGGGCGAGCTGTGCGTGCGCGGCCCCTACACCGTCCGCGGCTACTACAACGCGCCCGAGAAGAACCGCGAGGCCTTCACGGCGGAGGGCTACTACCGCATGGGCGACATCGTGAGAAAGCGCGGCCGGCAGCTCTACACCGAAGGCCGGCGCAAGGACATCATCAACCGCGGCGGCGAGAAGATCAGCTGCGACGAAGTCGAGAACTACCTCTTCGCGCACCCCAAGGTGAAGGCGGCGACGCTGGTGGCGATGCCCGACGCGGCCTTCGGCGAGAAGGCCTGCGCCTTCGTCATCCCGAAATCCGGCATGAGCCTCACGCTCGGCGAGTTGACCGAGTTCCTGCGCGGGCTGCGCATCGCCAGCTTCAAGCTGCCCGAGCGGCTCGAGCTGGTGACCGAATTTCCGACCAGTCCCGTCGGCAAGATCCTGAAACGCGAGCTGCGCGAGCGCATCGCGGCGAAACTGGCGAGTGAAAGGAAGACATGACGGCAAGACCCGGAGAAAGGAAGCTCCCGCACCTGTTCAGGCCCGGCCGCATCGGACGCTACGCGGCGCCGAACCTGATCAAGTACGGCGCGTGCTGCGTTTCGAACTACAACACGCGGGACGGCTTCATCACGCCGCGGGAACTTGCGCGCACGCGCGTCATCGCCGGCACGGGCTGCGGCATCATCACCAACCAGGGCGCCTATCCCGACCCGAGAGGCGAGGGCAAATCCTACTTTCGCCAAATCGCCCTGTTCGACGACAAGTTCCTGCCGCAGTTCGAAACCATCGCGCGCTACATCCACGATGCCGGCGCGGTCGCGATCCAGCAGATCCTGCACGCCGGGCGCTACGGCGGCATCGATCTCGGCTACTGCGTGCAGCCTTCGGTCGTGCCGCAGACGCTGCCGCACTTCCGGCCGCCGCGCGAGATGACCCGGGAAGACATCCGGCGCTGCGTCGGCGAACACGTCGACGCAGCGAAGCGCGCGATCCGCGCCGGCTTCGACGGCGTCGAGGTGACGAGCTTCATGGGATACCTGCTCGCCTCCTTCTGCTCGAAGTTCACCAACCAGCGCACGGACGAGTACGGCGGCTCGATCGAGAACCGCGGCCGCTTCATGCGCGAGCTGATCGACGCGATCAAGCAGGCGCTGCCCGAGCACCCGCTGGTGGTGCGCCTGAACGGCGCCGAACTCATGGACCAGTGGGGCGGCAACAGCGAGGACGAGTGCTTCGCGCTGATGCGCCAGGCGAGCGCCTGCGGCGTGGACATGATCAGCGTCACGGTGGGCTGGCAGGAAGCGCCCGAATCCTCCATCGGCCGCGACATTCCGCCCGGCTACTGGAACCGGCTCGCGATCCGTGCGAAAAAGGAATCTCCGGGCACGCTCATCGCGTACGGCAACCGGCTGCCGGACCCGGTGATGGCGAACGAGTGCATCGGCCGCGGCGAATTCGACTACTGGGAAGTGTGCCGGCCGCTGCTGGCCGATCCCGAACTCGTGCACAAGGCGGCCGAGGACCGGCTGGACGAGGTGCGCCGCTGCATCGGTTCGCTCAACTGCCTGTCGCGCCTGTTCCGCGACCTGCCGTATACCTGCACCATGAATCCCGCGCTGGGTCACGAAGTCGAGCCCGAGTACGCGATCACGCCCGCGGCGGTGAAAAAGAGAATCATGGTGATCGGCGCCGGGCCTGCCGGCATGGAGTTTGCCACCACCGCGGCGCGGCGCGGGCATGACGTGACGGTATTCGAGCGCGGCAAGCGCATCGGCGGGAATCTCCTCGGCTACGCGGCGCACGATCTGGCACGGCCCGATGACCTGCTGTCGGTGGTACGCCACTACGAGGTCATGGCGCAGAAACTGGGCGTGAAGCTGCAGTTCGATACCGACGCCAACCCGAGGTTCATGCGCTCGATGCTGCACCAGTACGATGTCTGCGTGGTGGCGGCGGGCGCGCGCGTGGACCTGGATGCCTTTGCGCAGATCGAGGGACGCGAGCGTCTCGTCGATGCGCTCGAGGTCGCCACGGGCAAGGTCACAGCCGGCAAGCGCGTCGTCGTGCTCGGCGCCAACAAGGTCGGACTGGTGGTGGCCGAGTCGCTGCGCAAGCAGGGATCGGAAGTCACCATCGTCGAGCCTGGCAAGCGCATCGCGGAAGACGTCATGCCGACCTTCAAGTGGCGCCATACCGCGTGGGTGGAGGAACTCGGGATCCGCACGCTGACGCTCACGCGGCTGGTGCGCCTGACCGGCGACGGCGTGGTGGTGACCGATGCCAAGGGCGTGGAGGCGACCCTCCCCGCCGATACCGTAATCGCGGCCGCGCCGCGCAAATCGAACCAGGCGCTGTTCGGCGAGTTCGAGTGGATGATCGACGAGCTGCACGGCTGCGGCGATGCGCTCATGCCGCGCGGGCTGGACGCCGCGATCCACGAGGGCTATCGCCTGGGCGTTCGCATCTGATGGTCACCTGGCAGCAGGTGCTCGAGCGGCACGCGGATCTGTTCGCCGAGGTGCAGCCGGGCGCGAGCATCGCGCTCGCGCCGGGTTCGCCGCCGCGGGCCAATGTGAAGCAGGTGCGCGAAGCCGTGCCGATGCAGCTCTGGCTGCGCGGGCCGGAGCGCATGGCGGTCGTCGCCGGCGAATACCGCGGCCTGAAGTCGCTCGCCGCCGACGCGCTGCTGCTGCCGGAGGAGGGCGCGCTCGACGCGGCGCTGGCGCATGCAGAACCATTGAGCGAGCTCAAGCGCCAGCTGCGCGACGGGCGCATGCTCGTCATGGTGATGCGCTCGCGCAAGGAACTGCGCGAGCTGGGCTGGAGCGATTTCTTCGAGGCGCTGGGACTGCCGTTCCAGGGCAGCTGCCGGTGATCTTCAGCA
>SCUH01000047.1 GCA_004298295.1 Betaproteobacteria bacterium
GTTGCTTGCCGCAACCCGGGAGATCGCCGAGCGCTGCCGCTTCTCGCTGGACGAACTGAGCTACGAATATCCCGAGGAGCTGGTGCCCGCCGGCGAAACGCCTTCGTCTTGGCTCGGCAAGCTGGTCGACGAGGGTTTGCAGCGCAGGTTTCCCTGCGGCACGCCGCAGAAAGTGCGGGAACTGGTGGACCACGAGCTGAGGCTGGTCGCCGAATTGCGCTACGAGGCGTTTTTTCTCACGGTGCACGACATCGTGAGTTTTGCGCGCTCGCAGGAGATCCTTTGCCAGGGGCGCGGCTCGGCCGCCAACTCCGCGGTGTGCTATGCGCTCGGCATCACCGAGGTCGATCCGGTGCGCATGTCGATGCTGTTCGAGCGCTTCGTCTCGCGCGAGCGGCGCGAGCCCCCCGACATCGACGTCGATTTCGAGCACCAGCGGCGCGAGGAGGTGATCCAGCATGTCTACGCGAAATACGGCCGCGAGCGTGCTGCACTCGCGGCCAGCGTCATCTGCTACCGGCCGCGCAGCGCGGTGCGCGACCTGGGCAAGGCCCTCGGCCTCGGACAGGACGAGGTGGAGCGGCTGGCGAAGTCGCTTTCGTGGTGGGACGGCAGGGCGGTGCTGCCGGAGCGCCTGCGGCAGGCCGGGCTCGACCCCTCGGGCCCGCTGCTGGCGCGTTTGCTGGCGCTCGCCGCGGTGCTGGTCGGTTTCCCGCGCCACCTGTCGCAACATGTCGGCGGTTTCGTCATCGCGCGCGGCCCGCTCGCGGAACTGGTGCCGGTCGAGAACGCAGCCATGCCCGATCGCACCGTGATCCAGTGGGACAAGGACGATCTCGAGGCGCTGGGGCTGCTCAAGGTGGACGTGCTCGGGCTCGGCATGTTGTCCGCGATCCGCCGCGCACTGCATCTGGTCGGGGTGCGCATGCAGGACGTGCCGGTCGAGGACCCGGCGGTTTACCGCATGATCCAGCAGGCCGATACCGTCGGTGTGTTCCAGATCGAGTCGCGGGCGCAGATGTCGATGCTGCCGCGTCTCAGGCCGGAGAATTTCTACGATCTGGTGATCGAGGTGGCGATCGTGCGCCCGGGCCCGATCCAAGGCGGCATGGTGCACCCCTACCTGAGGCGCAGGCAGAAACTGGATCCGGTCACCTATCCGAGCGAAGCGGTGCAGCAGGTGCTCGAGCGCACGCTCGGAGTGCCGATCTTCCAGGAGCAGGTGATGCAGCTGGCAATGGTCGCTGCCGGTTTCACGCCGGGCGAGGCCGACCAGCTGCGGCGCTCGATGGCGGCATGGAAGCGCAAGGGCGGACTCGAGCCTTTCGAGCAGCGCTTGATTCGCGGCATGCTGGAGCGCGGTTACCGGCGCGAGTTCGCCGAAGCGATCTACCGCCAGATCCTGGGCTTCGGCGAGTACGGTTTTCCCGAATCGCACTCGGCGAGCTTTGCGCTCCTGGTGTACGTCTCGGCGTGGCTGAAATGCCATCATCCGGCGGCTTTCCTCGTCGCGCTCCTCAACAGCCAGCCGATGGGTTTTTATGCGCCGGCGCAGCTGGTCCAGGATGCGCAGCACCACGGCGTCGAGGTGCGTCCGCCGGATGTCTGCGCGAGCGACTGGGATTGCACGCTGGAGGGGGCGGCGGTCAGGCTCGGATTGCGCATGATCGGGGGATTGCCGGAGACTGCGGCGCGACGCCTGTTGGCGGCACGGCCCTTCGCTTCGGTCGACGACCTCGCCCGGCGCGCTGCCTTGAATCGCCGGGAACTCCGCTGCCTGGCCGATGGCGGTGCGCTGTCGGCGCTCGCCGGTCACCGGCGCCTCGCTCACTGGGCCGCGGCGGGCGTGGTACGGGGGGAGGGCGTGCTGGCGTCGGCGCAGTTTCCGGAAGCGACGATCGCGCTGCAAGCGCCCTCGGAAGGCGAAACGATCGTCGCCGACTATGCCAGCCTCGGCCTGACGCTCGGCCGGCATCCGCTCGCCCTGCTCCGGGACGGGCTGGTGCGTCGGCAGTTTCTGACCGCGGCAGCGCTGCGGCAACTGCCTCACGGGCAGCGCGCGCGCGCAGCGGGACTGGTGAGCTGCCGGCAGCGGCCCGACACGGCGAGCGGCGTCCTGTTCCTCACGCTCGAGGATGAAACCGGCAGCACCAACGTCGTCGTCTGGCACGCGCTCGCCGAACGCCAGCGTCGCGAACTGCTCGGCGCGCGTCTGCTCGGGGTGCAGGGCGTGATCGAGCGCGATGGCGAGGTGGTGCATCTGGTCGCGCGACGGCTGAGCGACCAGAGCCCGCTGCTGGCGGGTGTGCTCGGCCCGCTGGCGCCGCGCTCGCGCGATTTCCACTGAACGACCGGGCCCGCCGCCTGCGCGGCCGCTCCTATAATGCAGTTTCCAGAAGACATCCGCATTCCCGGCCATGTCCGATTCCGCCGAAACCGTGCGGGTGGCGCGCGAGCTCGAGACGCTGATCCCGACCTTTCTCGCCAACCGCCGCCGCGAGCTCGACGCCCTGCGCACGGCGCTCGACGCCGGCGATTTTGCGGCGCTGCGCGGCATCGGCCACAGCATGAAGGGCGTCGGAGCCTCCTACGGCTTCGAGCGCGTCTCGGCGTATGGCGCGCAGATCGAGGAGGGCGCGCGCGCAGCCGATCGCATCGGCCTCGCGGCGCGCGTCGAGGCGTACGCCGAACACCTCGGCAGACTGCGAATCGTCTACGAGTGAGCGGGGCCGCGTGCGGCGTGCGCGTGCCAGATCGCGCGCAGCTGCTCCGGCAGCTCCTTGGGCGAAAACGGCTTCGAAATCGTGCCCGCGGCGCCCAGCGCGCGCAGCTCCTCGAGTTCACGCGGGGAGGACTTGGCGGTGACGAATACCACCGGCAGATCGCGCGTTTCGCCGTGCTCGCGCATCCGGCGGCACAGCGTGGGACCGTCGATGCGCGGCATCATCCAGTCCAGGACCACCAGATCGGGCTTGAATGCGATCATGCGCTCGATGGCGGCAGCGGGGTCGGCGACGACGTCCACGGACATCCCGCCGATGCGCTCGAGCGACAGCCGCACGATGCGCTGGATGTCCTCGTCGTCCTCGACGTAGCAGATGCGCTGCAGCGGCGGCGCGCTCACGGGACCGCCGCCGCGTGCTTCGGCAGCTCGAACCAGAACGTGGTGCCGCCACCCGCGCGTGCGCTGAAGCCGATGCGCCCGCCCATCAGCTCGACCAGGCGCTTGCAGATCGCAAGGCCCAGGCCGGTGCCGCCTTTCTCGCGCGTCAGCGACATGTCGGCCTGGGCGAAACGGCTGAAGATGCGCGCATGGAACCCGTGTGGGATGCCGGGACCGCGGTCGTGCACCCCCACCCGCAGGTGGCTGCCCTGGTCCTGCAGGGTCACCTCGACAGTCGCGCCCTCCGGCGAGAATTTGGCGGCGTTCGACAGCAGGTTGGTCATCACCTGGAGCACGCGCCGGCGGTCGGCGTGGACCAGCGCAGACGGCAGCTCGTCGGACATCGCGAAACGCACTCCGAAGCGCTCGCCATAGGCGCGGTTGAGCGTGAGCGATTCGCGCACCAGCTCTTCCAGCGGCATGGCTTGCAGCTCGACCGGCAGCTTGCCCGCCTCGACCTTCTCCAGGTCCAGCACATCGTTGATCAGCTCGAGCAGGCGCTGGCTGTTGCGCTCGGCGATTTGCGTCAGCTCCCGGACCTCCGCGTCGGGCGATCCGACCGCGCCCGAGTTCACCAGCTGCAGCGCGCCGAGCACCGCGGTGAGCGGCGTGCGCAGCTCGTGGCTGAGGGTCGAAGTGAACTCCTGCTTCAGGCGCTCGGCTTCGAGCTGCTGCGTGATGTCGCGTCCCTGCGCGATGACCGAAATCACCCGGCCTTCGGCATTGACCAGCGGCGTCAGGCTCCACTCGCAGACGATCTCGTGGCCGTCGCGGCGGCGCGTGGTCTGGCGCAGCGGCATCACCGGCTGCCGCGCCCGCAGCATCTGCCTCCAGCGCGCGAGCAGCTCCGCGGCCTGCTCCGGCGCAAACAGGAGTTCCGCGACCGGGCGCCCGCTCAGCTCGCTCGCGGCGAAACCGAGCAGGTGCTCAGCGGCCGGATTGACGTTGAGCGCGCGCCCCTGCGGGTCGAGCTCGAACACCGCGACCGGCGAGCGTTCCACGAACAGCGCCAGCTTGCGCCCGGAGGCCTCGACCTGGCCGCGCGCCACGGCGATTTCCTGCAGCTGCTGCGCGAGGCGCTGATTGAGCGCCGCGCACTCGGCGTTCAGCTGGCGGTAGGCGCGCTGCGTGCGGAAGCCGGCGAGGAACAGCTGGTCGAGGCGGTAGGCGACGCCAACGCTGACGGCGTAGAACAAAGGGATCAGGATCGCCACTCCACGCACCAGCACATCGTCGTGCGTGGCCAGACCGTAGGTGAACGGCAGCACGATCGGCGCGCCGTAGGCGGCAAAAAGGAACCATGACGACGCGTACATGGCGATGCCGCCGACCATCACGCCGCCCAGCACGAGGACGATGAACAGATGCTCGTGCTCGGTCATCAGCTCGAAGAACAGGCTTGCGAGCAGTCCCCAGATCAGGCCATTGGCGATGGCGCCAAGGGTGAGCCAGCGCATCCAGCGCTGCGCCTGCTCGACCGTCCGGGTGCTGCGCTGATAGTTCCACCACAGCAGCAGGCGCGCTGTCGTGATCGCCAGGGCCACGCTCGACCACCCGTACACGATCCAGCTCTGGTCGCTGCGACGCAGCGCGTAGACCGAGATCACGACGATGAGCAGCGTGGCAGCGGCTCCGATCGGAAGCTGGCCGTAGAGCTGGGCGACGCGGTCGGCGAGCAGCAGCCGCGGTTCCGGCATCGCCCCGGCATCGGCAAGGGCGGGTGGGCGGGCAGATTCCGCCGCCGCAGTAATCGGGGTCATCGATGGCAGGGCGTTTCCCCGCCATTATAGGAGCGCGCCGGCTACAGTCCCTTGCCGCTGCGGATCACCCCGACGCCGATGCCTTCGATCGCCAGCGAATCCTGCCGCAGATCGAGTTCGATCGGCTCGAAATCCGGATTCTCCGGCAGCAGCTGCACCGAGTAGCCGCGGCGTCGGAAGCGCTTCACGGTCACCTCGTCGGCGAGCCGCGCCACCACCACCTGGCCCGAACGCGCCTCGTGGCTACGGTGCACCGCGAGCAGATCGCCGTCGAGGATGCCGGCATCGCGCATCGACATGCCGCGGACGCGCAACAGGTAATCGGCACGCGGCGTGAACAGATTGGGATCGAGCTGGTAACGCGCCTGCACATGGGCCTCGGCGAGGATCGGGCTGCCGGCGGCGACGCGCCCGATCACCGGCAGCTCCATCAGGCGTCCGAGGCGCCCAGCCGGCCGCGGCTCGCGCACGCGCAGTCCGCGCGACGCGCCCGCGAGAATCTCGAGCACGCCTTTTTTCTCCAGCGCGCGCAGGTGCTGCTCGGCCGCGTTCACCGAGCGGAAACCCATCGAGCGCGCAATTTCGGCGCGCGTCGGCGGGAAGCCCGAGACCTCCGTCAGGTCGCGGATCAGGCGCAGGATTTCACTCTGGCGTTCGGTCAGCGGGTCCATGGGCGCGTTCGCCTCCATACTGTGGCTACATTCAGCAGTGGAATTATATCCAGTATCGGCGGGGCTGCAAGCGGGCGACAATCCGCGCATGATCGCGATCGTGGTGCATGGCGGCGCGGGGCGCTGGGACGAAACCGAGCGCGACGGCGCGGTGGCGGGCGTGCGGTGCGCCGCGGCTGCAGGCTGGCAGGTTCTGGAAAGCGGCGGCGGCGCGCTCGACGCGGTCACTGCCGCGGTGATCGCGCTGGAGGACGATCCGCTTTTCAATGCCGGAACCGGATCCGTGCTCAACGCCGAGGGCGACGCTGAACTGGACGCCGGCATCATGGCCGGGGACACCCTGGCCGCGGGCGGCGTTGCCTGCGTCCGTCGCGTGAGGAATCCGGTGCTGGTCGCGCGACGCGTCATGGAGGCGACCGATTGCGTCCTGCTCGCAGGCGCCGAGGCGGTGAGGTTCGCGCGCGATCAAGGTTTCGCCGATTACGACCCGGTGACCGGGCGCCGCCGCGCGCGCTGGCGGGCGGCGAGGGCGCGCCAGGCGGGCGAACGACTCGTACCCGGCACCGTAGGCGCGGTGGCGCTCGACGGCAACGGACGCCTCGCGGCCGCGACCTCCACGGGCGGGCGCGAACTGAAACGCCCCGGAAGAGTCGGTGATTCACCGGTTCCGGGCGCGGGCAACTACGCCACCGCCCAAGCGGCCGTATCGGCGACCGGCTGGGGCGAGTTCATGCTCCGCATGGCCGCGGCGAAGACCATTGCCACGCGCATCGAAAGCGGCGAATCGCCACAGTCCGCGGCCGCCGCGGTACTCGAGGACATGGAGCGGATCTTCGGCGCGCCGATCGGCGTCATCTGCCTCGACGCGCGCGGTGCAGTCGGCATCGTGCACGGCACCGAGGGCATGCCGCACGCCTGGCGCAGCGGCGGCGACGACGACTTCAAGGCACGTTTTGCGACCTAGCTTGCCTCGGTTTCGATCAGACTGCTGCCCTCGTTGCGCGCGTTGTTGACCGCGCGGCTGACGCGCCGCACGGCGATGTCCGCTGGATCGCAGGGCCGAAGCAGGTCGCGCACGTCGTCCCCGGAAGCGCATTCGAGCCAGCGTGCGTAATCACGCCGCGCGACGATCACCGGCATGCGGTCGTAAACCGGCTGCATCGCCGCGTTCGCGTCCGTGGTGACGACGGTGCAGGTCTCGAGCACGCCATCGGGTCCGCGCCAGACCTCCCAGAGACCCGCAAACGCGAACAACTCGCCCTGCGCGGGGCGCACGTAATACGGCTGTTTGCGACCGCCCTCGGCTTTCCATTCGTAGAAACCGCTTGCCGGGATGAGGCAGCGGCGCTTGCGGAAAGCCTCGCGAAACGACGGTTTGTCAGCCACGGTTTCGGCGCGCGCGTTGTTCAGTTTCGCACCCATCGCCGGGTCCTTGGCCCAGCGCGGCACCAGCCCCCAGCGCACCAGCGCGGCCTGCACTGCAGCGTCGGCCGCACGCACGATGAGCACATCGGTCGTCGGCGCGATGTTGTAACGCGGCTTCACCCCGGGCAGCGAAGCGAGCGCGAACTGCAGCGCAATCACCTGGGGATTGGCGTGGAGCGCGAAGCGGCCGCACATGGCGCGATGGTACCGCAGGGTAGAATCGCGCCATGATCATCCGCTCGCTGCTCGACACCGACCTGTACAA
>SCUH01000048.1 GCA_004298295.1 Betaproteobacteria bacterium
GTACTGCTCGCGCTCGGTGCGCTTTTGCTCGAGCATCTGCGCGATCTTGCGGTACAGCTCGGGCTCGAGGAAGCGGAACGACAGGTCCTCCAGCTCCCACTTGAGCTGCCACACGCCGAGCCGGTTGGCGAGCGGCGCATAGATGTCGAGCGTCTCGCGCGCGTAGGACTCGCGCTCGGCGACCGGATGCTTGGCGTACCAGCGCAGCGTCTGCGTGCGCGAGGCCAGGCGTATCAGCACCACGCGCACGTCCTCCACCATGCCGAGGACCATCTTGCGCAGGACCTCGTTCTGCTGCTCGGCGCTGATGCGCGTGGCCACGCGCAGGCGGTACAGTTTCTCGACGCCGCCGGCCAGGCCGGCGATCTCCTCGCCGAAGCGCTCGCGCAGCTGGTCGAGCCCGCCGAGCTGCTTGGGCGCCGCGAACAGGATGCCGGCGGCGCGGGCCGCCGGGTCGAGCCCCACCGCGGCGAGCCCGGCGCCGAGCCCGAGCGCGTGCGGCCAGACCGGTTCGCCGGTGGACAGCACCTGGCCGGCGTAAAGCGGCTCGGCGAACTCGAGCGCGCGCCCGATCAGCGCGTGCTCGATCGCCGGCAGCCCGTCGGCGAGCGATGCGAGCGCCGCCGCGCCCGATTGCGGATGCAGCTGGACGACCGAAACCATGCGGTATTGTAGCGATGCGATGAGACCGACCGCCCCGATCGCTGCACGCCGCCTGCGGCAGCGCCGCTGATGCGCTGGCTGCGCGGCTGGCGCCGCAGGCGCATCCTCGAGCGCCACCCCCTGGACGAGCGCCTGTGGCGGCGCGTGCGCGCGCGGCTCGCCTTCCTCGGCGGGCTGTCGGCGGACGAAGAGCGGCGTTTACGGGACATGGCGATCGTGTTTCTGGCCGAGAAACAGTTCACCCCGGTGCGCGGCACCGTGCTCTCCGACGCGGACCGCCTTTCGATCGCGCTGCAGGCTTGCCTGCCGGTGCTCGAACTCGGACTGGACTGGTACGACGGCTGGGTCGGCATCGTGGTGCACCCGGCCGATTTCAGGGTCAGCCGCAGCGCGACCGACGAGGACGGCGTGGTGCACGAATGGAACGACGCGCTCGCCGGCGAATCCTGGCCCGGCGGCCCGGTGGTGCTGTCCTGGGACGCGCTCGACGAGGCGGGCAGCGTCGCCCGTGGCGGCGCCAACGTGGTGATCCACGAATTCGCGCACAAGCTCGACATGATGAACGGCGAGGCGGACGGCGTGCCGCCGCTGCCCTCGCGGCACGGGCGCCAGGCCTGGCGCGCGCTGCTCGAGCGCGAGCTCGCGCGCTTCCGGCGCGATGTCGACGCGGGCCGGGAGACGCTGCTCGACCCCTACGCCGCCGAGAACGAGGCCGAGTTCTTCGCCGTGGCGAGCGAGGCGTTCTTCGAATCGCCCAACGCGCTGCGCGGCGAGCACCCGGAGCTGTACCGCCAGCTGCGCGATTTCTTCCGCCAGGATCCGGCGCAGAGGCTTTCCGCATGAAGACGCTGCTGATCGTCTATCACACCGGCGGCGTGAAGACCGCGCAGATGGCCGAAGCCGTGGCGCGCGGCGCGCAGCAGGCGTTGCGCGAGGCCGAAGCCGAGCACGAGGTGCGCGTGAGCGTGAAGCGCTGCGCCGAAGCGGGCCCCGAGGACGTGCTCGGGGCCGACGCGCTCGCGCTCGGCACGCCGGAGAACTTCGGCTACATGTCGGGGATGATGAAGGACTTCCTCGAGCGCGTGTTCTATCCCTGCGAAGGCCGGATCGAGGGCCGCCCGTGGGCGCTGTTCGTGTCCGCCGGCCAGGACGGCAGCGGCGCGATCACGTCGGTCGAGCGCGTCGTCACGGGCCTGCGGCTGAAGAAGCTGCGCGCGCCGATCCTCGCGCTGCGCGAAGTCACGCCGGAAATCCTCGCGCAGTGCGAGGAACTCGGCGCCACCCTCGCGGCGGGCATCGCCGCGGGCGTGCTCTAGATCATCAGGTACTTCGACTTCACTGCCTCGTTCGCCGCGAGCTCCTGCATCGTGCCGTGGAAGCGGATGTGCCCTTTTTCGATCACGTAGGCGCGGTCGGAGACATCGGCCGCGAAATGCATGTTCTGCTCGGCGAACAGGATCGTGAGGCCCATGCCCTTGAGATGCTTGATCTGTCGCGTCAGTTCCTGCACCACCACCGGCGCGACGCCCTCGACCGGCTCGTCGAGCAGCAGCAGCGACGGGTTGCCCATCAGGGTGCGTCCGATGGTGAGCATCTGCTGCTCGCCGCCCGAGAGGTAGCCGCCGAGGCGCCGGTCGAGCGGCGCGATCACGGGAAAAAGCTCGTAGACGCGCGCCACCGTCCAGGGCTCGGCGCGGCCGCGGCCCGACTTGATCGCGATCTCGAGGTTCTCGCGCACCGTGAGGTCCGGGAAAATCAGCCGCTCGTCTGGCACGAAGCCGACGCCGAGCTGGGCCACCTGGTAGGGTTCGCGGCCGATCAGCGATTCGCCGTTGAAGCGGATCGCGCCGCTGCGGGCGCGCGCCAGCCCCATGAGGGTCTTGAGGGTCGTGGTCTTGCCGGCGCCGTTGCGGCCCAGCAGGCACACCGATTCTCCCTCGTTCACCTCCAGCGACACATCGAACAGGATGTGACTGGTGGCGTAGTAGGTATGGACGTTCTGGACTTCGAGGCGCAGCATCGGCGTCTAAAGGTGATGCTCGCCCAGATAGACCTTCTGGGCGGTCTCGTTGGCCCGCACTTCCTCGGGCGTACCCTGAACGACGATCGCCCCCCGGTGCAGCAGCGTCAGACGGCGCGCGTGGTTGAAGACGATCCCCATGTCGTGTTCGGTGAAGAGGACCGTGAGCTTGAGCTCCCGGTTGAGGCGGTCGACCAGCTCCATGGTCGAGCGGGCCTCTTCGATCGACATGCCGGCGGTCGGCTCGTCGAGGAACAGCAGGCGCGGCCGGCCCGCCAGCGCGATCGCCAGCTCGAGCCGCTTCTTGTCGCCCTGCGCGAGCTCCCCGGCCATCAGGTCGCGCTTGGCCTGCAGCCCGCACAGGGTCAGCACGCGTTCGGTTTCCTCGGCGCCCAGGCTGCGCGCCGAGGCAAACAGGCGGAACGTCACGCGCATCTGCGCCTGCACCGCCGCGCGCACGTTGTCGCCGACCGTCATGCGGCCGAAGATACTGCTCACCTGGAAAGCGCGCGAGATGCCGCAACGCACGACGCGGTGCGGCGGCATTCCGGTGATGTCCTTGCCGGCGAACACGACCCTGCCGGCGTCCGGACGGTGGTAGCCGGTGAGCAGGTTCATGAACGTGCTCTTGCCGGCGCCGTTCGGCCCGATGATCGCCGACTGTTCGCCCTCCTGCATCGAAAAGTCGATATTGCAGGTCACGTAGACGCCGCCAAAGTGTTTCTCCAGCCCGCTCACTTCCAGGATGCTGGAGCTCACGGCTGCCGCTCCGCAGCCGCCGCTGCGGCCTCGTCTTCTTCGCGGCCGGCGCGCTCGGCGCTGCGCGCTCCCCGGATGCGCTGGTCGATCAGCCCAAGCACGCCGCCGGGCGCGAACAGCACGATCAGCAGAATGATGGTGCCGATGGTCAGCGGCCAGTACACGGTGTACATCTTCACCACCGCCTGCAGCATGGTGTAGATCACCGAGCCGAACATCGGCCCGATGAACGAACCGCCGCCGCCGATCAGCGTCATGAATACCGCGATGCCCGATTCGCCCCAGCCCAGCAGGCCCGGATTGACGCTGCGCGAGAACGGTCCCCACAGCGCGCCCGCGACCCCGGCAAACGCGCCGGCGATGACGAAGTTGGCGAGCATGTGCACCCTGACGTTGGTGCCGAGGAACGCCGCCCGGCGCTGGTTGTCGCGCAGGGTGCGCAGCGCGTAGCCGAACGGCGACTCGGTGATGCGCCACATCAGCGCAGCCGACGTGACCACGATCGCGAGCGTGAAGAAGTAGAAGTTCGTCGAGTCCTGAAAGAACGGCGGCGGCAGCAGTCCCTGGATGCCGTCGTCGCCCTTGGTGAAGCTGTACCAGGAGAACACGATGTAGAACAGCAGCTCGCCGAAGGCGAGCGTGAGGATGGCGAAATAGATGCCGGTCAGGCGCACGCAGAAGAATCCGACCACCAGCGCGGCCAGCGCCGCGACCGGCGGACCGACCAGGAGCGAGAGCAGAAAATCCGCCGCGCCGATCTGCCCGTCCGCGGGCTTGAGTGCGGTGAACAGCATCGCGGTGGCGTACGCGCCGACGCCGAAAAATGCCGCATGGCCGAACGAGATCTGTCCCATGTAGCCGTACAGCAGGTTGAAACTCATCGCGAACAGTCCGAGGATCAGGACCTCGGTCCCGACGTGCGTCCAGAACTCCCCCGGCAGCCAAG
>SCUH01000002.1 GCA_004298295.1 Betaproteobacteria bacterium
GTCGTGACGCTCGAAGGTTTCGTCCCCACCGAGAACGAGCGCCGGCGCGCGGAATTCGACGCCTGGACGCTGTTCGGCGTCGATCGCGTCGTCAACCGCCTCGAACTCGCCGCTTGAGCCGGATCCGGAGCCGTTGACCTCAGAAGCGGCGACGCACCTCCGACTCGCCGATTCCCTGAAACGGGCCGAGCGGGTTGCGGTTCTCTTCCAGCTCGTGGATGATGGGCTGGCCGCCGACCAGCTTGTAGACCACGACGTCCTCCAGGATCAGCAGCACGCCGTTGAAGCGCCAGCCGGTGACGTCGGTGTGCCGTTTGAAATTCAGGAAATCGGCCCAGAAATTGCCGAGGCGCTTGCGCTTGATCGAGCGCTGGTCGATCTCGAGACCCCGGCAGACCGTTTTCGCGGTGATGCATTCCCTCACTCCGGTATCCAGGTCGTCGGCACTGATCGAGGGGCTGGGAACGAAGCGCCGCAGCACGTCCGAATAGTTCAGGATGGCGATATTCGGATAGCTGTGCGGGTCCAGCTTGAGCGCTTTGAGATCCGCAACCGTGGTGCGATGGAGCGTGATCTGGTCGAAGGCCTGCTGCGCCTCGGCGAAGCTCTCCCACGGTCCCTCGACCACGCTCTGGCCGCGCGGCAGGAGCGCGCCGCATCCCGCCAGGCCCAGCAATATGACGAGCAGTAGCCGGTACATGATGACGGCGCGCCTGCGCTCCGCTGCGCCCGTTTCATCCTCAGCTTGAGGCCATGCGGCCTGGATGACCTACCTATTACCAACGTCCACCGATTCCGTCTTGACGGGCGTCAAGCGGATTCATTTCTGCCGCCTGCAGGGGCTGTAGATGCAACGCCTCGTCGACGCCAAGGGCCCGGCGCACTGCAGCTACGAGGCCGACACCTCGGCTTGGCTGTTCGTCGGCTGGTGGTGCCGCAACGGCGACCGCTGCGCGCGCTCCGGATCGAGCAGATCGGCGTACTGGCACAACCAGGCGCCGTAGCCGAGCCACGCGAGGCAGGCGAGGCCGCACAGGCGGAAAACTGCGTCAACGACGAAAGCAAGATCCATGGAATCCTCCTTGGCTCAGCAGTAGTAGTACGCGTCGACCGGCGCTGCGGCGGCTTGTGGATTGGCTTGAGCCGCCGAGCTGATGGTCAGGCCCGCGACGATCGCGGCCGCCGCGGCCGCGAGGACCAGGAGTTCGACGATGAGGTCCCGGTAACGCCGCACCGGACCTTCGGGACGGGTGATCGGTTCGCTCATGAGCGGCCTCCTCCGCTTCGGTTTGGCGGACCGCCCGCGAGGGCGTGCCCGCTCTGGAGGTCACTCTAGGCGCCGCGCAGACGGCGCACGAGGTGGCATGACGCCGGAAAATTGCGCCGTATGCACGCTTTGCGGCCGCGGCGCGGCCGCCGGCTACCAGCGCTGCGGCAGTTTGTTCAGGATGCGGATGTGCTTGGCTTCGACCGCGATGTAGCCGCCCGCGCTCAGGTCGCTGACGATGCGGCTGACCATTTCCCGGGAGCCGCCGATGCGCGCCGCGATTTCATGCTGCGTCAGGCGCTCGGGCACGACGCGGCCGCCCTCGGCCTCGATCGCGTTGGCGTTGACGAACTGCAGAAAGCGGCTGTAGACGTCCTTGAGCGCCAGATCGCGCACCTGGGCCGTGAGGCGGCGCACCTTGCCGATCAGCTTACCGATCAGGTCCTGCGCGAAGGCCGGGTTCGCCAGCAGCAGCTGCTCCACGTCGCGCCGCGGAATCACGAACAGGCGGCTCGGCTCGAGCGTCATCACCGAGGCGGCGCGCGGACCGCCGTCGAGGATCAGCTCGCCGAAGTAATCCCCGGCGCCGATGGTGTTGACCACGACCTCGCGCCCTGCGTCGTCGGCGACGAAGGCCTTGACGCGTCCCGAGAGCAGCACGTAGAGCGCGTCCGTCTCGTCGCCCTCGCTCATGATTAAGGTGTGCCGGGGAAAGCTTCGCACCATGCCGCGCGGCACGAGCGCGCGCAGCGCATGCTCGTCGAGCAAGGCGAACGGCCCGGTGGCGGAAGGGGGCATGGTTTGCTGCCGACCCGTGGCGAGGCGGCCCGGCGGAAGTCTTGCACGCCCGCCCGAGGGCTGCCAAGCTGGCGGCGGCCGTCGTGGCCCCTGCGCCCCGCGCCTTGGGCGCCCGCGCGCTGAGTTGACGTTAACGTAAACGTAAAGTAGGCTGAGCCGTCCGCCGGCCAGCGGGCTGCACCACCGGGGCGTTGCCATGACCGATCTCTCCGACTCCAGGAACCTCGCCTACAAGGCGAAGCACAAGATCCGTTTCGTCACCGCGGCGAGCCTGTTCGACGGCCACGACGCCTCGATCAACATCATGCGCCGCATCCTGCAGGCCTCGGGCGCGGAAGTGATCCACCTCGGCCACAACCGCTCGGTGGAGGAG
>SCUH01000049.1 GCA_004298295.1 Betaproteobacteria bacterium
CCCCATGCCCTTGAGCACCGACAGCATCACGGCGGCCGCCACCACCGAGCCGATCTGGCCGCCGGTGTTGGCGCCGGCGGCGTGCATCAGCAGGTGGTTCTTCTTGTTGTAGCGCAGCCCTTGCGTCTGCACCACGCGCGCGGCCATCGGGTAGGCTGAAATGCCGGCGGCGCCGATGAGCGGATTCACCTTGCCGCCGGTCAACCAGCACACCAGCTTGCCGAAGCCGACCCCGGCCACGGTATCGAGGCAGATGGCGATGAAGCCGAGGCCGAAGATCGCGAGCGTCGTCGGTTTGAGGAAGGCGTGGCCCTCCATCGTGGCACCGATGGCCAGACCGAGAAACAGCGTCACGATGTTGGCGATCTCGTTTTCCGAGGCCTTCGTCAGGCGCGCGACCACGCCGGACTCGCGCATGAAATTACCCAGCATGATGGTGCCGAGGAGCGGCAGGCCCTTGGGCGCGATCAGCCCGCCGATCACGGTGACCACGATGGGGAACAACAGCCTGGTGGTCGGCGAAACGCTGCGCTTGATGGCCGCCATCCTGATGACGCGTTCCTTCTCGGTGGTGAGCGCCTTCATGATCGGCGGCTGGATGATCGGCACCAGCGCCATGTAGGAATAGGCCGCCACCGAGATGGGCCCCAGAAGCTGCGGCGCGTACTGCGACGCCACGTAGATCGCGGTGGGGCCGTCGCAGGCGCCGATCACCGCGATCGCCACGGCTTCCAGTTCAGGAAAGCCGAGCGCGAGCGCGAGCATCAGCGTGAGGAAGATACCGACCTGGCCCGCCGCGCCGAAAAGGAGGATGCGCGGGTTCTCGAGCAGAGGCCCGAAATCGGTCATCGCGCCGATGCCCACGAAAATCAGCAGCGGGAACAGCTCGTTCGCCACCCCCGCGTTGTACAGCGTGCGCAGGAACCCGCCTTCGTCCATCAGGTCGCTCAAGGGCAGGTTGACCAGCAGGCAGCCGAAACCGATCGGCACCAGCAGCAGCGGCTCGACGCCCTTTTTCACGCCGAGGTAGAGCAGCGCCGCGGCGATCGCGAGCATGACGACATTGGGGCCGCCCTGCGTGGCGAGGTGCGTGACGCCGCTGGTGAGCCCGGTGAGTCCCGTGACGATGCTGTCGAGCATCTTCGCGCCTTCTCAGGCTTTCTTTTCCGGCGCCGCGGCCGCTTCCTGCAGCGGGAAGATCTTCTTCAGCAGGTCGATCACGAGGCTCATCACCCAGAGGGTGAGAAAGGTGCCGCCCACGCCTACGATCGTCAGCGTCAGTCCGAACGTCCATTTGTCCATGGCCAGCGGATCTCCCTCTCGCGCCTTGCCGCATTTCGGCAAAGCGGCATTCTATGTCTGCCCCCGGGGGTACCCGATCTGATGTAGATCAATCCGGCCGCGATGCTAGACTGGACTGCAGGACAGGCGCCGAGCGAAACCATCGACATGAAAGCACGTCACACGGGAAGGGCCGCGTTCCTCGCGCTGCTCGCGGACGAAGGCATCGATCACGTCTTCGGCAATCCGGGCACCACCGAGCTCGCGATCATGGAGGCGCTCGCGAGCCGCTCCGAGATCCGCTTCGTGCTGGGGCTGCAGGAAAGCGTCGTGCTGGGAATGGCCGACGGCCTTGCACGCGCTTCGAACCGCCTTACCGCCGCCAACGTGCATGTCGCGCCGGGCCTCGGCAACGCCATGGGAGCGCTCTACAACGCCGCGTTCTGCGGCTCGCCCATCCTTCTCACGGCCGGGCAGCAGGAGCAGGGCCACGGGTTGATGGAGCCGCTGCTCTACGGGCCGCTGGTGCAGATGGCGCAGCCGCTCGTGAAGTGGGCGGTCGAGGTGACGCGGGTGCAGGATCTGCCGCGCATCGTGCGCCGCGCGGCGAAAGTCGCGACGGCGGCGCCGAGCGGGCCGGTGTTCATCAGCCTGCCCGGCGACATCCTCGACGCCGAGGCCGACCTGGAAATGGGGAGCCGCACGCGCGTCGAGCCGATGCTGCGGCCGTCCGACGCCGTGATCGAGAATCTCGCGCGCCGGCTGCTGCAGGCGCGCTACCCGGTGATCATCGCCGGCACCGAGATCTCGAAGTACGAGGCCTGGGCGGAATGCACGGCGCTCGCCGAAGTGCTCGGCGCTTCGGTGTACCAGCAGACCGTGCCGGATGCAGCGCATTACCCCACCGCGCATCCGGCGTACATGGGCACTCTGCAGCGCAACCAGAAGAAGGTGCGCGAGATCCTGCTCGCGCACGATCTGCTCGTCAGTGTGGGCGGCGATTCGCTGCGCATGTCGGTGCACAGTCCGGTGGAGGCGCTGCCGGAGGGCATGGCGGTGGTGCAGCTGAGCGAGCGCAGCTGGGATCTGGGCAAGAATTTTCCTGCGGAGTTCGCGCTCGAGTGCAACGTGAAGGAGACGCTGGCTGCGCTCCTGCCGCGGCTGCGCGCGCTCGCCGATGCGTCACATGCGGCTGCCGCGAGGACGCGGATTGCCGAGCTTGCGGACCTCAACTGGGCTGCGCAGCGAACTCGCGCGGCTGCGGAATTCGAGAAGGCGGCAGCGCAGGAGCCGATCGATCCGCGCTACCTCATGCTGCGTGTCGCCGAGGCGCTGCCCGAGAACGCGGTGGTGATCGAGGAAGCGCTCACCGCGACGCCGGCGCTGCTCAGCGTCGTGCCTTATCGCGACGCGCGCAGTTTCATGGGATTGGCGGGCGGCGGGATCGGCTTCGCGATGCCCGGTGCGATCGGCGCGAGTCTGGCGCTCCCGGGACGGCCGGTAGTTGCGGTCGTAGGCGACGGCAGCGCGATGTACTCGATCCAGGCGCTTTGGACCGCGGCGCATTTCAAGCTGCCGATCACCTACGTGATCCTCAACAACCGCAGCTACCGAATCCTCAAGGAGCGCATGGTCGCGTTCCGCGGCGCGCAGGCGTTCAACGGGATGGATTTCCACGAGCCGCCGATCGACTTCTGCGCGCTCGCGCAGTCCATGGGCGTGCAGGCATTGCGCGTCACGCGGCCGCAGGATGTGGATGCGGCGCTGCGCGAGGCGATCGCGAGCGGTGCGCCGCGGCTGGTCGAGGTAATGCTCGCGGACGGCTTCGGCGGGTAGGGCTCGGTCGCGGGATCGAATCTCGAAGCGGCCATTCGTCCGGTCATCGCCTCGTTGTTGTGTCCCACACCGAAGAAGGCGACAATTTCCGCATCATCAGCGCCCGAGAGGCGACCACACATGAGCGCAAGGACTACGAATCCTAAACCCCTCAAGGTGTCCGAACCGGAGATGCGCCATGCGCAAGATCCTGCTCCCTCTATTGTTCGCACTCGCCGTCGCGCCCGCGCTGGCGCAGCGCACGCACAAGCCGCCGCTGCACGGCAAGGACTGGATGGCGGTCACCGGCAAGCCGCTCGGCGCGGCGGCCGGCGCGCGCATCTTCATGCAGGGCGGCAACGCGGTCGACGCGGCCTGCGCGATGCTCGCCGCCACCGCGACGATGTGGGACGTGCTGCACTGGGGCGGCGAGACGCAGGCGCTGATCTGGGACCCGCGCGCGAAGAAGGTCGTCGGCATCAACGCACTGGGCGTGGCGCCGAGCGGCGCGACGCCGGAGTTCTTCCACGCCAGGGGCCTTGACTACCCGCCGCCGTACGGCCCGCTCGCCGCGGTAACGCCGGGCACGCCGGGCGGCCTGATGGTGATGCTGGCCGAGTACGGCAGGCTGTCGCTGGGGCAGGTGCTGCAGCCGGCGATCGAGATGGCCGACGGCTACCCGATGGAAGGGCAGACGGCGCGCTACATCGAGCAGCAGCGCAAGGAGATCGAGCAGTGGCCCGACTCCAGGCGCCTGTTCTTCCCGAACCCGGGCGGCAAGGCGCCCGAGCCGGGTCAGCTGTTCCGCCAGCCCGAGCTGGCAGTGACCTTGCGCAAGCTGGTCGACGCCGAGCGCCAGGCGCTGGCCGCCGGGGTCGACCGCAAGGCCGCGATCCGCGCCGCCAACGACCGTTTCTACAAGGGCGACATCGCCGGGCAGCTGGTCGCCAGCGTACGCGCGCAGGGCGGGCTGTTCACGCGCGAGGACCTGGCGAACTGGCAGGTGCGCATCGAGGAGCCGGTGAAGACCACCTACAAGGGCATCGACGTCTACAAGCTCACCGCATGGACGCAGGGACCGGTGATGCTGCAGGCGCTGAACATCCTGGAGAACTTCGACCTGAAGTCGATGGGCTTCAACAGCACGCGCTACGTGCACACCGTGTACCAGGCGATGAACCTGGCCTACGCGGACCGCGACTTCTACTACGGCGACACCACGCAGCCGCCCGAGGAGCCGCTGGCCGGGCTGCTGTCGAAGGACTACGCGAAGTCGCGCGCGAAGCTCGTCAACGCCGAGCGCAACGACGCCGCGGCGTCGCCCGGCGACCCGTACCCGTTCCAGGGCGGCCGCAACCCATACCTCGAGCAGCTGAAGCGCTGGCACGAGCCGCGCGCGAAGCGCGCCGCGCCGGCCGGCGGCACGCCGATGAGTTCGCTCGACCCGATGAGCGGGCCGTTCTTCGCCGGTACCACGTCGGTGGTTGCGGCCGACAAGGAAGGCTGGCTGGTGTCGATCACGCCGAGCGGCGGCTGGATCCCGGCGGTAGTCGCCGGCCCGACCGGCATCGGGCTGTCGCAGCGCATGCAGAGCTTCGTGCTCGACGCCGCCGAGAACCCGTTCAATGTGCTCGCGCCGGGCAAGCGGCCGCGCGTGACGCTGACGCCTACGCTGGCGACGAAGGACGGCGCGCCGTGGCTGGCGTTCGCGATCCAGGGCGGCGACGCGCAGGACCAGCACCTGCTGCAGTACTTCCTGAACATCGTCGAGTTCGGCATGACGCCGCAGGAGGCGGCCGAGGCGCCGGCGTTCGTCAGCGAGCAGATGCGCGAGTCGTTCGAGCAGCACGCGTCGAAGCCGGGCGCGATCTGGCTCAACGACGTGACGCCGCCGTACGTGCGCAGCGAGCTCGGCCGCATGGGCTACAAGCCGAGCTACGGCGCGCGCACGATGGGGCCGGTCAACGCGATTCTGGTCGACCCGAAGCACCGCACTTTCTGGGGCGCCTCAGGCAACCACGGCGAGGATCATGGCATCGGCTGGTGAGAAGTGCAGCCTGTCGGCTCGCCATAGAGGTCTGCCGCGCCGAGATCATCCGTATCTACGGGGCCGGCTACTGGCGCAAGGGAAAGCAAATCTATGAGCGAGAAAATTCGTTACACGGACGAACCCCTCGGAGACCTCGAGGTCGTCCCTGATTTCCTCCCTCGCCCGGAGGACCTCGTTTTCCGGGACGAAGGCGTCAAGGTCACGATCGCGCTGAGCAAGCGCAGCGTCGAATTCTTCAAGAGCGAGGCACGGAAGCACAACACGCAGTACCAGCGCATGATCCGGCGGCTGCTCGATGCCTATGCTGAGCATTATTCGCGGCGCTCTCTAACCACGCGTTCAGCCCGGCCGCGCGCGAGATCCGCGCGCGCCGGCTAACGCGGACTCTAGAGCCCGCTATTGCCGCGGCGGACGCAGAACCTCACCCGTCTCAATGTCCAGACTGCGCCTCAAGATCGCGATGTCGCTCGACGGCTTCGTCGCCGGGCCAAACCAGAGCGTGCAGAACCCGCTCGGCATCGGCAGCATGCGCCTGCACCAGTGGGCGTTTCCGCTCGCCGTCTGGCGCGCGATGCACGGCCTCGAAGGCGGCGAGGTGAACGAAAGCTCGCGCGTCGTGGAGGAGTCGCTCGCCAACATCGGCGCCACGATCATGGGACGCAACATGTTCGGCGGCCACCCGGGCGGCTGGAATCCGGCCAAGCCGTGGAACGGGTGGTGGGGTGACAACCCGCCGTTCCATCACCCGGTTTTCGTGCTGACGCACCACGCCCGCGAGCCGCTCGCGCTGCGGGGCGGAACGACCTTCACGTTCGTCACCGCGGGTATCGAGGCGGCGCTCGAGCAGGCGCGCCGTGCGGCAGGCGGCAAGGACGTCTCGCTCGCGGGCGGAGCGAAAGCTGCGCAGCAGTACCTCGCCGCCGGTCTGGTGGACGAGATGGAGATCAATCTCGTTCCTGCGCTCCTCGGCAGCGGCGAGCGGTTGTTCGAAAGGGTGGGGGACGGCCTGCACGGGTTCGAGCTGATGCGCACGGTCGCCGCACCAGGCGTGACGCACTTCAAGTTCGCGAAGGCCTGAACGATGACCTGCCGATGACCGAAGCAGCCACCACAATCGTCGGCTCCTACCTTTCGCCCTATGTCCGCAAGGTGCTGGTCTGCCTCGAGCTGAAGCGCGTGGCCTACCGCATCGACCCGATCGTGCCGTTCTACGGCGGCGACGAGTTTGCGGGCATCAGCCCGCTGCGGCGCGTACCCGTGCTGATCGACGACGCCGTGACGGTGTCCGACTCTTCGGTGATCTGCGAGTACCTGGACGAGCGCTATCCGGAGCCGCGACTGTTCCCGCAGGAGCCTGCACAACGCGCCCGCGCACGCTGGCTCGAGGAGTTCGCCGACACGCGCATGGGCGAGGTGATCATCTGGCGCTTGTTCAACCAGCTCGTCATCCGGCGCTTCGTCTGGGGCGAGAAGCCCGACGAGGCGATTCTCGCCAAGGCGCGCGACGAGGAGTTCCCCGCGATCCTCGACTACCTCGAGCGCGAGGCGCCGGCCGCCGGATTCCTCTTCGGGAACGTCGCCGTGGCGGATATCGCGCTCGCCGCGTTCTTCCGCAACGCCGCGTTCGTGAAGTACGCGATCGATTCCACGAAATGGCCGCAGACGGCGGCCTACGTCGGTCGTGTGCTCGACCTCGAGAGCTTCCGCAGGCTGCGCCCGTTCGAGGAGCTGCTGCTGCGCACTCCGATCACGAAGCACCGCGCGGCGCTGATCGAGGCCGGTGCGCCGGTCAGTGAAGAAACCGTCGGCACCGAAGTTCCGCGGCGCGCCCCGTGAGGATTCGCGAGATCACGAAAACCGACGTCCCGGATCTCTTCGCAGTCCGGGTCCAAACGCACGAGAACCGTCTGACGCGCGACGAACTCGCTCACCACGGACGTCGATCCGAGCCTCAAGGCGTACGGGTTCTACCTGCAGCGCGGCTGGACGGACGACAGGATCGAACGTCGGCTACGTTACATGGTCAAGCACGGCGTCCGTACTGCCGCCACACCACCGCCGCACCCCAAGCGAGAGCAAACACCATGACAACGGCGCCGAAGGCGTGCACCCCGCGTCCCACGGCCTGCGCCTTCATCAGGAGGCCGAGGTCGCCGAGCACGTCGATGAAATCGTGCGCGCCGGTATCGCCGGTTCGTCCAGTGAGCAGGATGTGTTGCGGCTGAAACGCGTCGTAGACGTACGGCGCTGTATCCATCACAGCGACGCCCGACCACCACAGCATCACCGCGGCGCCGAACGGGTCGCGATTTTTAAACAGCAGCACGCCGCCGAAGACGAGCGGCAGCGCGCACTGAAAGAGCGCGCCGCCGAGATTGGTCATGAACTCGCCGAACGGCCGGAACAGGATGTGGCCGAACTCGTGGATCGGCACCATCGGCAGGTGAATGAGCGCGCCCGCCATCTCCCACGACGGGATGTCCATGCTTGCGAGCTTCACGCCGTACCAGGTGATCAGCGCGAGCAGCGCAGCCCGCGCATAGACGTGCGCAGAAGGAACTTCGTCAGGGACGTCGAGCAGCGACTCGCGAAAGCGATCGAGCCACTCCTGCAGCATGAACCCGCCGCCGCTACTGCACCCGCTCGAGGATCACCGCCAGGCCCTGCCCCACGCCGATGCACAGCGACACGGCGGCGTGCTTCGCGCCCGACTCCTGCAACTGACGCGATACGGTTAGCGCGAGGCGCGCGCCCGAGCAGCCGAGCGGGTGGCCGATGGCGATCGCGCCGCCGTTCGGGTTGACGCGCGGATCCTTGAAATCGACGTGCATGAGCTTCAGGCACGCGAGCACCTGGCTCGCGAAGGCCTCGTTGATCTCGATGATGTCCATGTCCTTCAGCGCGAGCTTCGCGCGCTCGAGCGCTTTCGGGATCGCGTAGGCGGGTCCCACCCCCATGATGCGCGGCTCGACCGCGGCCGAGGCGGCCGACAGGATCCGCGTGATCGGCTTCTTGCCGTTTCGTTCGCCCCAGGCCCGGTTCGCGATCACCAGCGCCGCCGCGCCGTCGTTCACGCCGGAAGCGTTGCCCGCGGTCACCACGCCGCCCTCGAAGAGCGGCTTCAGCTTCGCCAATGCATCCATCGTAGCGTCGCGGCGCGGATGCTCGTCCTGCTCGACCATTCTGGGCGGCGCATCCTTCTTCCGCGAAGGCAGCGCGATCGGGAGCAGCTCGCCCTTGTAGAAGCCTTCCGCCTCGGCCCTGGCGTAATTCTTCTGCGAGGCGAGCGCGAACTCGTCCGCATCCTGCCGCGTGACGCCGAAATCCCTGGCGACGTTGTCGCCGGTCTGCGGCATGGTGTGGTCGCCGTACTGCTTGACGATGCGCGGATTCGGAAAGCGCGCGCCGATCGTCGAGTCGTACAGCTTCAGATCGCGGCTGAACGGCGAGTCGGCCTTGCCGACGACGTAGGGCGCGCGCGACATGCTCTCGACGCCGCCCGCGATGTAGAGCTCGCCCTCGCCGCAGGTGACGGCGCGCGCCGCGTCGGTCACCGCCTGCAGGCCGCTCGCGCAGAGGCGGTTCACCGTCACCCCCGGCGTGGTCGGCGGCAGCCCCGCGCCGAGCGCGGCCCAGCGCGCCACGTTGCGGCAGTCTTCGCCCGCCTGGTTGACGCAGCCGAGCACGATGTCGGTGATCTCCTCGGGCTTGATCGCGTTGCGCTTCACCACCTGCGCGATGACCTCGGCAGCGAGGTCGTCGGGCCGCACGCCCGAAAGGGCGCCCGCATAGCGTCCGATGGGCGAGCGCAGGCCGTCGTAGATGTAGGCATCGAGCATGGGGTCTACTCCGCAGTCAGTAGGGAAACGCCGAGCCGCGCGCGGCGCCGCAGCCAGGGACTCGGGCGGTAGCGCGGGTCCTGGTAGAAGGCGTGCATCGCCTCGAGAATGGTGAGCACTTTCGCGCCGCCGAGGGCGTCGCCCATGCCGAGCGGCCCGCGCGGATAGCCCAGGCCGAGCATCACGGCGCGGTCCAGATCCTCGGGCGTGGCGATGCGCTGCTGCACGATGTCGCAGCCGACGTTGACGATGTGCGCTACCACGCGCTGCGCGACGAAACCGGCCGAATCGTGGATCACCGACACCGGCACGCCGTCGGCGCCGAGCAGGCCGTGTGCCGCGTCGCGCACCTCGGGACGCGTGACCGGCGTCGTCATGAGCGTGCGCCGCTTGGCGAAGCCGAACAGCGGATCCACCGCGACGCTGCGCGCCGGATCGATCATCAGCTGCAGCGCGGTGGTGGTCGCGTCCTGGCCCAGCGGCGCCGTGAAGCAGACGGCCTCGGGGGAGGGCTTGGCGCCGGTTTCCACCTGCGCGCCGAGCTTCGCGAGCAGCTCCTTCAGGGCGGGCGCATTCGCCGCCACCCACACTTGCGCAGCGCGCGCCGCCGGCAGCGGCGGCTCCGGAATTTTCTCGGCGGCGCCGTCCTTGCCGTAGGCATACCAGCCGCGCCCGGTCTTGCGGCCCAGCAGTCCCGCGGCGACGCGCGGATCGAGCCGATAGGAGGGCTGGAACCTGGGCTCGTTGAAGTACTGCGCGTAGAGCGACTTGTGCACGCTGTGGTTCACGTCCAGCCCCACCAGGTCCATCAGGCCGAAAGGCCCGAGCCGGAAGCCCGCCGCCTCCGTCAGGATGCAGTCGATGGTGGCGAAGTCGGCGACGCCCTCCGCGAGCACGCGCAGCGCCTCGGGAATGAAGCCGCGCCCGGCGTGATTGACGATGAAGCCCGGCGTATCCTTGCAGCGCACCGGCGTGTGCCCGAAACGCGCCGCCAGCCGGGTGAGCGCATCGCTCACCCAGGGCGCGGTGAGTTCGCCCGCCACCACTTCGACGATCTTCATCACCGGCACCGGGTTGAAGAAATGATAGCCCGCGACGCGCGCGGGCCTGCGGCACGCGGCGGCCAAAGCGGTGACCGACAGCGACGAGGTGTTCGTCGCGAGGATGCAATCCTCGGACACGTTCGCCTCGAGCGCATGGAACAGTTCGCGCTTCGCCTCGAGCTCCTCGACGATCGCCTCCACCACGACGTGCGCCGGCGCGAGCGCCTGCACGGATTCGACGACCTCGATGCGCTCCAGGGTGGCGTGGACGTCGGCCTGCGTGAGGCGCCCTTTTTCCGCCAGGCGGGCGAGTGACTGCGCGATCGAATCGCGGGCCGCCCGGGCGGCGCCGGGCTTGGCGTCGAACACCAGCGTCCTCACGCCGCATTGCGCCAGCACCTGCACCACGCCGCGGCCCATGGTGCCGCTGCCGGCGACCGCCGCGACCAGGTCGGCACGCTTGATCTCGAGCATGGTGGCGCGATTCTACGTCGCCCGCGCGGCGCGGGGCTATAATCGGCCGGGGAGTTTCACCGGGGAGACGCGCATGAAGTATCAGAAGATCCTGCTCGCGTACAACGGGACTCAGGAGGGCAAGCGGGCGCTGCTCGAGTGCGCCGACCTCGCCGGCTTCCTGCAGGCCGAGACGCACCTGCTCGCGGTGGCGAGCATGCCGCCGAGCCTCTTCCTGACCGAGGGCTTCGTGCCCGAGGAATTGCTCGAGGAGGAAAAGAAGCGCACCCAGCAGGTGCTCGACGAGGGCGTCAAGACGCTCGCCGGGCGCGGCTTCGTTTCGCAGGGCCACCTCGCGGTGGGCGAACCCGTGGAGGAGATCTGCCGCCTGGCGAAGGAACTGGGTGCGGAGCTGATCGTGCTCGGGCATAACCAGACGACGTCGTTTGCGGCGCGCTGGTGGAAGGGCTCGGTCGGCGCCTCGCTGATCGATTACGCGCCCTGCAGCGTGCTGATCGCGCTCTCGAAAGGCTGAACGCCGCCGGCGATGCAGGCCTTGTGAAAGGGCCCGCGCGAGCGGGCCGTTTTGTTTCTAGAATCCCGCTGCCATGACGACATTCGGACATAAGGGCCGCCTCGAAGACGAGCGCATGCTCAAAGGCGCGGGGCGCTACGCCTCCGACTGGAACCTGCCCGGACAGCTGTACGGGCATTTCCTGCGCTCCGACCGGCCGCACGCCGACATCGTTTCGATCGACGCGTCCGCCGCGCTCGCGATGAAGGGCGTCGTTGCGGTGCTGACCGGCGAGGACGTGGCGGCGGCGGGCCAGAAGCCGATGCCCGCAGCGGCGCCGATGAAAGGCCGCGGCGGCGCCGACCAGCTCGTGCCGCCGCGCTACTCGCTGACCCGCGAGCGCGTGCGTTACGTGGGCGAGCCGATCGCGATGGTGGTGGCGGAGTCGGCAGCGCTCGCGCAGGATGCGGCCGAGGCGATCGCGGTCGAGTACCGGGAGCTGCCGGCAGTGATTACCGCAGCAGCGTCTCTGGCGCCCGGCGCGCCGCAGCTGCACCAATCGGTGCCGGGAAATCTCGTGCTCGATTTCGTGGGGGGTGACGCGGCGGCGACCGAGGCCGCGTTCGCCCGCGCCGCAAAAGTCGTGAGACTCACCGCCTGCCATACGCGCGTCGTCGGCAACCCGATGGAGCCGCGCGCCGCGATCGGTGCCTACAACCCGGCGGCCGACCTGTATCACCTTTACGCGACCACGCAGGGCGCGGGTCCGATGCGTCTGCAGGTCGGCGCGATGCTGGACGTGCCGCCCGAAAAGCTGCGCATCGTGGCCGAGGAGGTGGGCGGCGGGTTCGGCGTGCGCTTCAACGCCTACCCGGAATACGGTGCGCTGCTGCTCGCGGCGAAAAGGCTCGGCCGCCCGGTGAAATGGGTGAGCTCGCGCTCCGAGGTGTTCGTCGCGGACGAGCAGGCGCGCGACATCGTGCACTGCGGCGAGATGGCGCTCGACGCGAGCGGGCGCATGCTCGGCATGCGCTTCCAGTATCTCTCGAACGCCGGCGCCTACCTCGCGTTCACCGGGTCGTTCATCAACACCGTCAACCTGGTGAACGTCGCGAGCGGCGTCTACGACGTCGCGCCGGTACACGTGCAGATGAAGCTCGTGCTGACGAACACCGTGCCCACCGCCGCCTATCGCGGCGCGGGCCGGCCGGTCGCCTCCTACGCGATGGAGCGCCTCGTCGACCAGGCCGCGCACGAAATCGGGATGGACCCGGCGCAATTCCGTCGCCGCAATCTGGTGCCGAAATCGAAGTTTCCCTACAGGATCGCGACCGGTTTCGAGTACGACTGCGGCGATTTCGAGGGCGTGCTCGACCAGGCCATGAGGCAGGCCGATTGGAACGGGTTCGAGGCGCGGCGCACCGAATCCGCGCGCCGCGGCTGCCTGCGAGGGCGCGGCATCGCAACCTACATCGAGGCTTCCGCATCCGGGGGCTTCGCGCCCTTCGACCAGGCGCACATCAGCTGGCAGCCGGACGGCACGGTCACGCTGCGCACGGCCTCCCACAACCACGGCCAGGGCCACGAGACCACGCTGGCGCAGATCGTTTCCGGGGTGTTCGGCATCCCGATGGAAAAGGTGCGGCTGCGCACTTCCGAACCCGACTTCTTCATGGTCAGCAACCCGACCGGCGGCTCGCGCACCCTGGTCGGCATCGGCAGCGCGATGCACGGCGCCGCGCACGAGATCGTGCAGAACGGCATCGCGCTCGCTGCGGAATTCTTCGAGAGCGCCGCAGCCGACATCGAGTTCGCGTCCGGCGACTACCGCATCAAGGGCACCGACCGCTCGGTGTCGATCGCTGCGCTGGCGCAACGATACCCGGGCAAGCTCGACCTCGACTACCGCGACCGGCCGAAAGTGCCTTCGACCTATCCGAACGGCTGCCATGTCGCCGAGGTCGAGATCGAGCCCGCGACCGGCGAGATCGAGATCGTGTCCTACGTCGCGGTGGACGATGCCGGCAACGTCATCAACCACCAGATCGTCGAGGGGCAGATGCAGGGCGGCATCACGCAGGGCGCGGGCCACGTGCTCGGCGAGCAGGCGCTGTACGATGCGGAAACCGGCCAGCTGCTCACCGGCAGCTTCATGGACTATCCGATGCCGCGCGCGGTCCTCGTGAACAACCTGCGGGTGCTGGATCATCCGGTGCCCACGAAGACCAATCCGCTGGGCGCCAAAGGCGTGGGCGAGGCGGGCGTCACCGGCTCCATGCCCTGCGTCATGAACGCGGTGCTCGACGCGCTGCGCCAGGCCGGGGTGACCCATTTCGACATGCCGGCGACGCCGCAGCGGTTGTGGGCAGCCATTCGCGCCGCGAAGGAAGGGCGGCCGCGCGCGTTCGCGGTGGCCGACCTGCCACCCGCATGATGCTGCCCCCGATCGGCTCGCGCCGCTATCACGTGCTGCTCGGCGCGGTGGCGATCCTGGTGCTCGGCCCGCTCGGCGGCATCGCCGCGAGCTACATGAATTTCTCGCTGGGGTTCTTCGTCGGCGGGCAGGTGCTCGCCGGCATCCTCGGCAGCGTCGTCACTCTGGGCTACGGGCCCGAAGGCCGGCACGGCGCGAACTACATGCAGACCATGGCGGCCTCGGTCGCCTCGATGGCGGCCATGGGCGTGCTGATGCAGGCGATGGTGTGGCTGGGACTCACGGCGCCCTCCACCTGGCAGCTGCTGGCGCATTTCCTCTGCGTCGGCATGTTCGGCGTCGGTCTGGGCATGATGTACACGCCGATCGTGGTGGACCGCATGCGGCTCAATTTCCCGTCGGGCTACGCGGTGGCCAATATCCTGCGCGCGCTCACCGACGTACGCCTGCTCAGGCGCTCGGTGGCGCAGCTCGGCGGCGGCATGGGCCTGGGCGCGGGCATCACGCTGCTGGCGGAAAAGGGCGTGCTGGGATTTCTCGGCGCGATCCATTTCTCCGCCTCCACGTTCGGCGCCGGGATCATTGTCGGCGCGCGCATCGGCGTGCCGGCGATCGTCCTGGGCTACATCGGCCTGCAGCTCACCCCGTGGCTGCGCGAGGTGGGGCTGCTCGGCGTGAACGACCCCTGGCGCAAGATCGGCTTTCTCATCGCCCTGGGCGGGATCCTCGGCGCGGCGATCGTCGACATCAGCCTGATCCTGCGCGAGGCCTGGCAGCGATCGCGCGATGCCGCCGCGGTGCCGGTGCCCGAGTCGGAGGACTGGAAGAAGATCAACACGCGGCGCCTCGCGGTCTGGGTCGCGGCGTGGGGCCTTGCCGTGATCGGCACTTCGTCGGGGCTGCTCGGCGTTCCGCTCGGCTATGCAGTGCTCGCCGTCGCGCTCGCTTTCGTCTTCGTCCTGGTGAACGGCATCAGCATCGGCATTTCCGACTCGAATCCGATTTCCTCGGCGTTTGTGGTCGCGGTCACCGTGATGGCGGCCGCGGGCCTGACCGATCCGCTGGTGGGGCTGATCGCGGGTTCGGTGCTGCTCATTTCCACCAGCGTGGGCGGCGACATGCAGCAGGACCGCTCGACGGGGTGGCGGCTCGGCACCAACCGCACGATCCAGTTCCGCTACCAGGTGATCGGCATTGCCGGCGGCGCGCTGCTGGCGGTGTTCCTCACCAAGCTGTTCATGGCGGCCTATCCGGTGCTCGGCGTCGATACCTTCCTGCATCCGGAGCAGAAGACGGCCAACTGGCAAAGCGCGATGACCTACAAGTTCGTCGGCGTGCTGCGCGGGCTCACCTCGACCGACACCACGGCGCTCAAGCTGATGGCGCTGGGCATCGCGATCGGCCTGGTGATCGCCGTCCTGCGCCGCTTACTGAGGGAGAGCGCCGCCTACCAGGCCTGGAAGACGCGCAGCGCGGGCACCCGCGCGGCCGATTTCGTGATCGATGCGGTGGTGCTGCCGAGTCCCTATGCCTCGAGCTTCGGCGGTTTCGTCGACTGGCATACGTCGCTGTGGTTCGGCCTCGGCGGCGTGTTCTCGTCGGTCTGGAAATGGATCGAGGAGCGGCGCGCGGCCGGGCGGCCGAAGGACGCGGGCGTGCCGGAGGACATGAGCACGCAATCGCTCGTCGGCGGCGGGCTGATCGCGGGCGAGGCGCTCGCGTTCCTCGCCCTGGGCATCATCGGGCTAATCGCGCTGGTGCGCTAGAAGCTGCAACGGAGCTAGAGCCCGCGGTGCCACAGCTGCGCGGCCCACTCCTTCAGGCGCGCGCCGATCGAGCGCTGCGCCCATTGCTCGAGCGTAATCGGATTGGAAGTGGCCAGGTCCTTCTCGAACATGGCCTGCATCTGCACGCCGAATTCCTGGCCCAGGATGACGGCGTTGATTTCGTCGTTGTGCAGAAAGCTGCGCCAGTCGAGGTTGGTCGACCCGATGGTCGACCACACGCCGTCGATGACGGCGGTCTTGGCGTGGAGCAACGCATCGCGCCGCTCGTAGATCTTCACGCCGGCGCTCAGTAGTTCCTCGTAGCGGGAGCGTCCCGCATAGAGCACCAGCCACATATCGGTGTAGCTCGGCAGGATGATCTTCACGTTCACGCCGCGCCGGGCGGCATCCTTGAGCGCGGCGAGCAACTGCGGATCGGGGACAAAATAGGCGTTCGTCAGATAGACGCTGGTTTCGGCGCTGGCGATCGCCGAAATGAGCGTCGCATACATCAGCGTGTAGGGTTCATCGCTCGAACTGCCGATGGCGCGCACGACCTGCCTCCCCTTGCTGACGATCTGCGGCAGGTAGTTCCGCGGCGCAATCGGTTCGCCCTTCTGCTTCTCCCAGGTCGCGAGGAACAGTTTCTGAAACTCGCCGACCACGGGTCCGTCCACCTGCAGGTGGGTATCCCGCCAGGGAGCCTTCGCCTCGGGGCGCGTGGTGGATCGCTGGGCAAAAGATCCGCCGGAATACACGCTGCTGATGTTCACCCCGCCGAGGAACGCGGTCCGGCCGTCGACGATCAGCAGCTTGCGGTGATCGCGCTGATTGACGTCCCAGCCCTTCCTTGCGGTGAGCGGGTTGATGGGATTGTATTGCAGGACCTTGACGCCGCGGTCGGTGAGGCGCTTGAAGAATTCCCCGGGCGTGTTGATCGAACCTACGCTGTCGTAGATGAGATTCACCTGCACGTCCTGGGCCTGCTTCTCGATCAGCGCGTCCGCGAAGCGGTTGCCGATTTCATCGTCGTCGATGGTGTACGTTTCCACGTTGACATGGTCCTTCGCATTGCGAATGGCGGCAAACATGGCCTGAAAGGTGGTCGGACCGTCCTGCAGCAGCACGACCTCGTTGCCCACCATGAGGGGGCTGCCGACGATGGCCTCTTCGAACGCCAGATGCCGGTCGAAGATGCTGGTCTGCTCGCCGCTCTTGAGCCGATCGAGGATCGCTTTGCTTTTTTCGGTGGTCAGGCGGCCGAATGCCCCCTTGAGTTGCACCGGCCGGTCCAGGTGCAGTTCCATGTCGGGGACGATGATCGGCAGCGAACCGCAACCGGCAACGAAGCCCAGAGGCGCCAGCGCCAGAAAGCGCGCGAATTTGCGCCAGCCCCCGGGCCGCTCTGTTGCGTCAGGTGAGGTCCCGGATCGTTCCATATGGTGTGGCACGCGTGCAGAGATTGGCTGGAGCAGGGCATCTACAGTGCCTCGTCGCGCCGCCGCGAAATGTACGCCAACGCACCGACGGTGTGCTGCGGGAAGCGCAGAATCCGCGGACTACTTGACTACTAGGGTGATTGCTATGAAACGTCTGATTCTCGCAGCGGCCTTGGCGGTTCCCTTTGCGCTCAACGCGGCGCCCCCGGCCTCTTCGGCGTTCAAGGACTGCAGCATGAAGGCGAAGAAGACCACCCCGAAGGCTACCCTGCTCAAGACCGCCACAGTGAAGGAAGCCGAGGCCAAGAGGATCGCTCTTGCCACCGCTGGTCCCGGCGCCAGGATCGTCAAGGGCGGCATCGAGACGGAGGACGGCTGCCTGGTCTACTCGTATCACGTCAAGGACCCCGCCAAGTCGGGCCAGACGGAGGTGTTCGTCGATGCCGGCAATGGCAATGTGCTGAAGCAGGAGCAGGAAGGCGCCCTGCGCGCGGCGGCGGAGAAGCCGGTCGACAAGACCAAGGAGCTCGCGGCCAAGGCCAAGGAAAAGGTCACGGGTCAGCCCTCGACCTCGCACAACAAGCCCCAGTAATATCTTCCTCCGGCATTGCAGGTAGGCCGTCCTCGGGCGGCCTATTTTTTTTGACATTCAGGAGGACTTCAACCAGCTCAGCGCCTTCTCATGTTCGGCAAAGGGGAAGCGCCTGATTTCCGCCGCGGCGAAGTGCCTGGCAACGGCCTCGGCCACGGGGGCGACGGCGCTGTCCGTCACCAATGCCAGGCGTTCGATCATCTGCTGGTGGTCCCGGACGAAGCGCATGTGCGCGGTGAAGCCCGCAAAGCTCTCCCATCCCGGGAACGATTCGGACTGAATCAGCACGCCGTGAAGGCTGTCGTGGTCGGCGAGGTAAGCATCGACCGACGCACTGAGGCCGACGAAATCCTCCTGGCTCAGCGCGACGTTGGGTTTCAGCACCAGAATGCCTTCGGGCTTCATGATGGTGTATTCGAGCATGGGCTCCTCCGTTGGCTCAGTCCCAATCGTCGTCTCTCGGCAATGGCGCGACCTTGGGCATCTTGTCGTGGCGGCGCTTCCAGCCGTAGAGGAACAAGCCCCCCAGCGCGGCGAGGGCCGCCACGAGGAAGATGACGAAATAGGGCGTCACCCAGGTCATGTGGGTTTGGCTTTCCTGTCAGTCACGCGGTTCCGACCATCGCGGAGCGCCGATGGCCATGAGCAGTGAAATTCTCCACCCCGAAACGTGCGTTGTCTGTGCGCCGTCGAACCGAAGCGTGGCGCTCGCCCCGCGGGCGATGCCCTAAGGTACGCCTGCGTACAGATCGCCGCTGGATTCGCGCCTATGCTGGGAGCATCCCGGCAGATCGGGCCGGGACGAAAAGGAGACGCCTCGCGAGAAAGGATCGAAAGATGAGAACCCGTGAGTCCCAGCGCAGAAATCTGCTCCGGTTGATGGTCGCCGGCGGTGTCGTGCTATGCGCGCCCGCGATGTGGGGCTGCAAGGAGCAGCAACAGCCCGCCGGAACCCCGGAAAAACCGCCCGCCGCCGCGACCCCGGCTCCTCCGAGCGGCAGCGGCAAGCTCAGTCAAGGCGAAGCGCAATACCAAGGTACGCCCAAGGCCGGCCAGAAATGCAGTCAGTGCATGCATTTCATCGCTGACTCAAGCTCCTGCAAGCTGGTCGAAGGTCAGATCAGCCCCGAGGGCTGGTGCAAGTTGTTTGCCGCAAAAGCGGCCTGATCCGCTTTCCTACGTTCCAGTGATCGGCGTTTGCCGCTGAAGCCTCGGTCCCGGTTCCTGCCATTCAGGCGTATGCTGCCCACAGAGGGAGGGAAAGCGCCATGACCCTGTGCCCAGTCGCATTTGCAGTTGGCTGCCGGAAATGCCCGGCGTTCTCGGTGTGTCCCTTGAAAGGCGTCATCGGTGATTTCAAGGAAACCGACCCCGCCGAGCAGAAACCGCAGGCGACCGAGACGAAACGCGACGAGAAATAGGCAGAGCCGCGGCTTACTTGGCTGCGGGTCTGCTGGCGACGATCTGGACGTCGGTTCCCTTGTCGCCCTTGGTCACGTGCACCTGGACCGTGGTCTTCGCCTGGTCATCGGCAAGCACCAGGCTGGCACCGCCATCGCCGCCGCTCATCTCCATGAATTGCTTGCCCGTGGACAGGGACTTCAGGCGCTCGCGATAGAACGCCGCGACCTTGTCGGATGAGTCGGCACTGTGCAGCATGACCGTGTACATGCTGCCGTCGGGCGTGCTGACCTTCGAGGACTCGCCTTCGCCGGGTTTGGTGCCGGGATAGAACGGCACGCCCAGCTCGGTCTCGCCGACCTTGGCCCCGCCCATTTCCATCTGCGTGGTCTTGCCGGAGGCGTCCGTGGTGGTGATCCTGGTCGAGCCGCCGGAAAGGTCGACCTTGGCCTTGGTGCCGTCCTTCTGGATCGCCGACTCGATCATCGCTTCCGCAGCCTTCTCCGGCGCCTTGCTGCAGGCGGCCAGCCCCGCCGCTACGGCAAGGCACAGGATCATCCGGTTCTTCATCATGGCGCGCGCTCCGCGAAAGCCTGAGAAGTTCATTGTCGAACATTGGCGGTGCAGTGTCGAGAATCGTGATCGTCAGATCAACAAAGGCCCTTTTCTAACTGCGGCGAAAGCGTAGAGTCACCGGCAGTCCAGTCACGCATACGCAATGAGCCTGAGACGACGCAGGCAGTTCCTGATCGCGGGGAGTGCGCTGCTCGCCGCGCCGCTCGTGCTGGCGCAGAACCGCCCGGCGGGAACGCCATTTCGCATCGGACTCTTCCCGGCGTTGGACGAACCCTTCTTGGGCTGGACGCATAAGGCGATGCAGGCAAGCGGATGGCAGCAGGGGCGTGACTACGTGTTCGTGCAGTCGGATGCCGGGTACGGCGAACCTACGGTGTCCGCGGCAACGCGTCTGATCAGCAGGAAAATCGATCTTGCCCTGGTCAACTCCACCGCCCATGCCGTCGCGCTGCATCGGGTGTCGGCCCAGGTTCCGATCGTGATGTGGGCGAGCGGCTATCCGGTCGAAGCGGGGCTCGCGCTGAGTCTCGCGCGTCCCGGAAAGAACGTGACGGGCGTTACGTTCTACGCCGGGACCGGGATCTGGGGCAAGCTGCTCGAATTGCTGCACGAGTCGAAGCCCGGGATCCGCAGTATCGGCGTTGCCTGGGGGTACGTTCCCCCTGCGTTTCCCAGGGAGGAAGTCGAGCCCTGCTATCGGGAGCTGAGGCAGGCAGCGCGCGCGCTCAAGCTCACGCTGCACATCGAGGCAATCGCGGTTCCCGAAGGCGTGCCGGCAGGGCTGGCGTCGCTTGAGGCCGCAAGACCCGATGCCCTGCTCGTGGCGGCAGGTCCGGGTTTTTTTTCCGAGCGCCACCGCGTCGTGCAGTTCGCCGTGGCGAGGCGAATTCCAACCGCCGCCGACTTTCGATGGCCTCCCGCGGGAGAGCCGGCGCCGCTTCTGACTTACGCCCCGTCGCATGCGGCGAACATGCGCAAAGCGACCTCCTACGTCGTGCGCATTCTGGAAGGCGGTGCCAGGCCAGGCGAGCTGCCGATCGAGCAGCCGTCGAAGTTCGAGCTGGTGGTAAACCTGAAGACGGCGAAAGCCATCGGCCTGTCGGTCCCGCCGTCGCTGCGGCTGCGCGCCGACGAGGTGATCGAATGACCAGGCCTGCTGCGCACCGGCCGGACATCAAAGGAACGCGAAGTCCACTTCCGGCTTTCGCCCGCTGACGAGGTCGGCCAGCGCGCGGCCCGAGCCGCAGGCATGCGTCCAGCCGAGCGTGCCGTGGCCCGTGTCGAGAAAAAGGTTGGTGTAGCGTGTGCGGCCGATGCAGGGAATGTTGCTCGGTGTCGCGGGGCGCAGCCCGGCCCAGAATTCGGCGCGCGCCGCATCGCCCGCCTGCGGAAACAGTTCCAGGGTCCGTTTCAGGATCGCCCGGCAGCGCACCTCGTTGATCGTCGTGTCGTAGCCGGTGAGCTCGGCGGTGCCGGCGATGCGCAAGCGCTCGCCCAGGCGCGAGAACACCAGCTTGTGCGACTCGTCCGAGAGCGACACGGTCCATGCGGCGGCCGCGTCCTTCACCGGCAGCGTCACGGAATAGCCCTTGGCGGGATAGATCGGCAGCCGCACGCCGAGCGGCCGCAGCAGCAGCGGGCTGTAGCTCCCGAGCGCGACCACGTAGGCGTCGCCGCGAACGGGTTGACCGCCGGTCTCGACGCCCGCAACGCGATCGCCTGCCGTGGCGATGCGCGCGATCGGCCTGCCGTATTCGAAGCGCACGCCGCGCTTTTCGCACAGCGCCGCCAACTGCTGCGTAAACACGTGCGCGTCGCCCGACTCGTCGCTCGCCGCGTAGGTGCCGCCCGCGATCCGGTGCCGCGCGCTCGCGAGCGCCGGTTCGATCGCGACGCATTCAGCCGTCGTCTTCGGCGCGCGATCGACGCCCAGGTCGCGCATCAGTTCGGCGGTACGCACCGCGGCCTCGAAATCGCGCGGCTCCGTGTACAGGTGCAGGATGCCGCGCTCGAGCTGGTGGTACCGGATGCCGGTCTGGCGGCGCAGCGCCTGCAGGGTAGCGCGACTGTACAACCCGAGGCGCACCAGCTGCACGATGTTGCGCCGGTTCCGGCCGGGGAGGCATTCGCGCAGGAATTGCATTCCCCAGAGCCACTGCTGCGGATCGGCGCGCAGCCGAAAAAGCAGCGGCGCGTCGTCGCGCCCGAGCCACTTGAGGATCTTGCGGATGGCGCCGGGGTTGGCCCAGGGCTCGGCGTGGCTCACCGAGATCTGCCCGCCGTTGGCGAAGCTCGTTTCCATGCCGGCCGCCGCCTGGCGCTCGAGCACCAGGACGTCGTGGCCAGCCTCGCGCAGGAACCACGCCGCCGTGACGCCTGCGACGCCGGCGCCGAGGACGATGATTCTCACCGGGCGACTTCGTACTTTGTGGGGTTCATGGCAATCTACGGGTTGGCACAACAAGTCGAATTGTAGGCAGGAACGATGGACATCCTCGAGCGCTGTATCGCACGCGTGCGCGGTCGCGGCCTGCGCGTGGTGCTGCCGGAGACGGCGGACGAGCGCATCGTCGCCGCGGCGCGGCGGCTGCGCGACGAGGGCATCGCGCTACCGTTACTGCCCGAGGCGCTGGAATCGAGCGGACGGCTCGACGCCTACGCCGCGCTTTACCTCGAGGGGCGCCCCGACGCGAACCCGAAGATCGCGCGGCGGTTGGCGGCGAAGCCGCTGTTTCACGCCGGGTTGATGGTGAAGGCGGGCGATGCCGACGCGATGGTCGCGGGTGCCGCGCAGCCGAGCGCGCGCGTGATCGAGGCGGGGCTGATGACCGTGGGGCTTGCGCCGGGGATCGGCACGCCGTCGAGCTTCTTCATCATGGCGCTGGCGGACCGGGTGCTGGTGTACGCCGATTGCGCGGTCAACGTCGACCCGACGCCGGAGCAGCTCGCCGACATCGCGCTCGCCTCGGCCCGGAGCTGCCGTGCGCTGCTGGGCGAGGAGCCGCGCGTGGCGCT
>SCUH01000050.1 GCA_004298295.1 Betaproteobacteria bacterium
GCAGTACCCTTGTCATCCGCTGGAACCCTGCTGGCGTTAGGGTTGTCCAAGGCAGCAAAATTCCCACCGTTCCCTGAAAGGCTTGGCATGAACCTTGGCCGCATTCTCGGCTTCTGCGTCGCGTTCGCAACCCTTCCCGCCCTGGCGCAGACGCAACTGACACCCGAGGCGCTGGTGCGCAAGATCACCGACGACGTGCTGCAAACGGTGCGCAGCGACAAGGACTTGCAGGCGGGCGATCGCGAGAAGGCGCTCGCCCTGGCCGAGCAGAAGATCCTGCCGCACGTCGATTTCCGTGAAGCGGCGCGCCTCGCCGTCGGCCGGTCGTGGAGCTCGGCGTCACCACAGCAGCAGGAACGGCTGGTCACCGAGTTCCGGGCCATGCTGGTGCGCATCTACTCGAATGCCATCGACGTCTATCGCGGGCAGACGCTGCGCGTGCTGCCGGTGAAAATGGCGCCCGGCGATACCGACGTCACGGTGCGCAACCAGTATCTCAGCCCCGGCAAGCCGCCGGTGGCAGTCGAATACTCGATGCGCAAGACGGCCGAAGGCTGGAAGATCTACGACATCGTGGTCGAAAACGTCAGCCTGGTGCTGACCTACCGCGCCGAATTCGACCAGGTCATGCGCCAGTCAGGCGTCGAAGGCCTGATCAAGCGCATGAACGAGAAAAACCATCCGACGGTGCGCCCCCGCTGAGGCGCTCAGTCGAAGGCCTTGCTCAGGTCGCCCACCCTGGCGCGCACCCCGGGCAGCGGCTCCAGGCCGAAGCGCCGTGTGATGAACTTGATGATCGAGGTCGTGTCGTACGGTGTCTTGTCGACGTGGCCGCGCCTGGCATGCGGTGAAATGATCAGCGCCGGGATGCGCGTGCCAGGCCCCCAGCGGTCGCCCCAGCCGGTCCCGGTTGGCGGCGGCACGTGGTCCCAGAAGCCGCCGTTCTCGTCGTAGGTCACGATCACCGCCATCTTCGGCCATTGCGGGCTGTTCCTGAGCCGCGTGAGCAGCTCGTGCAGGTGCGCGTCGCCGCTCGCGAGGTCGGTATAGCTCGGATGCTCGTTGACGCGCCCGGTCGGCTTGTAGAACGCCACCTGCGGCAGCGTACCCTGCGCGATGTCGCGCTCCAGATCGGCAAAGTCCTTGAGGTGCCGCGCGCGATCCGGCGTGCCCGGCGCAAAGCGCTCGTAGTAGTTGAAGGGCTGGTGGTGCGGCTGGAAGATCGGGCTGCCGGGATCGCGGTTGTAGATCACCGAGCGCTTGGCCTTCGGGTCGCGCTTGCCGTCGGCGTTGGCCGCGTTCCAGGCGCCCGAGTACCAGATCCACGAGACGCCCTTCGCGGAAAGCGTGTCGCCTATGGTGCGCTCCCTGAACGCCGGGGCCGGGAAGCGTGCCGCGTCGGCCAGCTCGGGACTGCCGCCCGCCGCGGGCGCAATGCCGCTGGGTTGGTACAACGGCTGCGAGGTATTGACGAGGAATCCGTCCGGGGAAGCGCGCCCGTCGAACAGCTGCGGCGGTCCCTGCAACACCGATGGCGGAGAGTCCGGTCGCTTCTTGAGCTTGCCGTCGGCTCCCAGTTGCGCGCGCGCGCTGGCGGGCGCGCCCGGGTCGGCGGGCGTGCAGGCGCACACCAGCCACTGGTGATTGAGGTAGGAGCCGCCGAACGCGGCCTGGAAGAAATGATCGGCGAGCGTGTATTCGCGCGCCCACTGCCACAGCTTCATCTTCGAGCCGTCGAAATAGCCCATGACCCAGGCGCCGACGTTGCTCATCGCGGCGAACTGGTTGTTCCGGCCGCCGTTGATCTGCTCGATGTTCTGGTAATAGAGATGCCAGGGGCTCGGCAGCACCTCGTCCATTCGTCCGTTCACCGGCGGCGCATCGATCTGGAAAGGCCCGTTCGGCAGCTTCTGCGCAAACCTCGCGCTCGGCTTGCCGTGGTCGTATACGGGCGGCAGGTGCGGCAGCGGCGTGCCGTCATGGTCGAGTTGCGTCTTCTGCTCCGCGCTCGCCTGCGCGATGCCCTCGGCGCCCGGAAACAGGCCGTACAGGTGATCGAAGCTGCGGTTTTCGGCGTAGATCACGACCACGTGCTCGATCTTCGCCAGCGGGTCGCCGCGCTGCGTCGCGCAGCCGGCGGCGAACAGTGCGAGCAGTGCGGCCAGCGCCGCTCGTCGATGCAGTGCATTCATCCCGGGCCCCTCCCTATGCGGCGCAAAAATAGCATACCGTTCGCTAGAATGACACGATGCGCGAACCCCAGCCCACGACGATCCATCTCAAGGACTACGCCCCGCCCGCCTTCCTGATCGAGCGCGTCGCGCTCGACGTCGACCTGCGCGACGCCGACGCGCTCGTCAAGGCGCGCCTCGAAATCCGGCGCAACCCGGCAAGCGCCGAGCCGCGCGCGCCGCTCGCGCTCGACGGCGGCGAACTGCAGCTCGCTGCGCTCGCGCTGGACGGCGTGCTGCTGCGGGCGAACCGCTATTCGCTCAGTCCAGAGCGCCTAGTGATCCCCGACGTGCCCGCGGCGTTCACGCTGGAAACGGTGTCGCGCATCGTGCCCCACAACAACACCCGCCTCGAGGGTCTGTATGCCTCGGCGAGCGGCTTCGTGACGCAGTGCGAGGCCGAGGGCTTCCGCCGCATTACCTGGTTCATCGACCGTCCGGACGTGATGGCGCTCTACACCACCACGGTGCACGCCGACAAGGCGCGCTACCCGGTGCTGCTGTCGAACGGCAATCTGAGCGCCTCGGGCGAGGAACCGGGCGGGCGGCATTTCGCCACCTTCGAGGATCCCTTTCCCAAGCCTTCGTACCTGTTCGCGCTGGTGGCCGCGAAGCTCGAGGTGCTCGAGGATGCGTTCACCTCGCGTTCGGGGAAGCCGAAACAGCTCGCGGTGTACGTCGAGCCGGGCAAGCTCGGCCAGGCGCACTGGGCGATGGATTGCCTGAAGCGCGCGATGCGCTGGGACGAACAGCGCTTCGGCCTCGAGCTCGACCTCGAGCATTACAAGATCGTCGCGGTGGGCGATTTCAATTCCGGCGCCATGGAGAACAAGGGCCTCAACATCTTCAATGCCAAGTTCGTGCTGGCGCGGCCCGAGCTCGCCACCGACCAGGACTTTCTCGCCATCGACCGCGTCGTGGCGCACGAGTACTTCCACAACTGGACCGGCAACCGCGTCACCTGCCGCGACTGGTTCCAGCTTTCGCTCAAGGAAGGCCTCACCGTGTTCCGCGACCAGGAATATGGCGCCGACAGCTATTCACGCGGTGTGGCGCGCATCCAGCAAGTGCGCCTGCTGCGTGCCGGGCAGTTTGCGGAGGATGCCGGGCCGATGGCGCACCCGGTGCGGCCGCAGTCGTACATGGAGATCCGCAACTTCTACACCCTGACGGTGTACGAAAAGGGCGCGGAAGTCGTTCGCATGCAGCACACGCTGCTGGGCGAGGAGAAGTTCCAGGCCGGCATGCGCCTGTACTTCCAGCGCCACGACGGCCAGGCGGTGACCTGCGACGATTTCGTGCAGGCGATGCAGGACGCCTCGGCGGTCGACCTGGCGCAGCTCAAGCGCTGGTACGACATCGCCGGGACGCCGGTGCTCGAGTGCTCGGGCGATTACGCCGCGGGCCGCTTTACGCTGCGCGTGCGCCAGTCGATGGAGCCGCCGTTCCACATTCCGCTCGCGGTCAGGGTCGGCCACCACGAGACCGTGCTGCCGGTGAC
>SCUH01000051.1 GCA_004298295.1 Betaproteobacteria bacterium
GCGCGAGATCCCGGACAAGGTGGACCTGGTGGACGTGTTTCGCAAGACCAAGGACGTGCTGCCGATCGCCGAGGATGCGATCGCGATCGGCGCCAAGGTGCTGTGGCAGCAGATCGGCGTCACGAACCGGGAGGCGCACGAACGCGCGCTCGCCGCCGGGCTCGACGCGGTGATGAATCGCTGCATCAAGATCGAGCATGGGCGCCTGTTCGGCGGCCTGAACTGGGTGGGCGTCAACACCAAGGTCGTTTCCGCCAAGCGGCCGCGCGTGCTGCCCTACTGAGGCCGTCGCCGTGCCCGATCGCAAGTTCGGCATCGAAACGCTGTGCCTGCATGCCGGGCAGATTCCCGATCCGGCCACCGGCGCCCGCGCCGCCCCGATCTACCAGACCACCTCGTTCGTTTTCGATTCGGCGGATCACGCCGCGAGCCTCTTCAACCTGCAGACTTTCGGCAACGTCTACTCGCGCATCTCGAACCCCACCGTGGCGGTGTTCGAGGAGCGCATGGCGGCGCTCGAGAACGGTCGCGCGGCGCTCGCCTGCGCCACCGGGCAGGCGGCGGAGGTGACGGCCCTGCTCACCCTCGTCCGGGGCGGCGACCACATCGTGTCCGCCGCCACGCTCTACGGCGGCACGCACACGCTGCTCGGCGTGAACCTCGCCAAGCTCGGCGTCGAGACGACCTTTGTCGACCCTGACGAGCCGGAAAACTTCCGGCGCGCCATCCGGCCGAACACCAAGCTGCTCTACGCCGAGACGCTCGGCAATCCGCTCATCAACATCGTCGACATCGAGGCGCTTGCAGCCATCGCGCACGCGGCGGGCGTGCCCCTCGTGCTCGACAACACCGTACCCTCGCCGTACCTGTGCCGACCGCTCGACTGGGGCGCCGACATCGTGGTGCATTCGGCCACCAAGTACATCGGCGGCCACGGCACGACCATGGGCGGCGTGATCGTGGAATCCGGCCGTTTCGATTGGAGCAACGGCCGCTTTCCGGAGTTCACCAGCCCATCGCCGGGCTATCACGGCGTGATCTTCCATGAAACCTTCGGCGACTTCGGCTTCACCATGAAGGCGCGCATGGAGATCATGCGCACGTTCGGACCGACCCTGTCGCCGATGAACGCCTGGCTCCTGCTGCAGGGGCTGGAAACACTGCCGGTGCGCATGGACCGCCACTGCGCCAACGCGCTCGCGGTGGCCAAGTTCCTCAAGGACGATCCGCGAGTGACGTTCGTGAATTATCCGGGGCTGCCCGACAGCAAGTACGCCGCACTGGCGCAGAAGTATCTCCCTAGGGGCGCGTCGGGCCTGCTCAACTTCGGCGTCAAGGGCGGGGCCGAGGCCGGCGAGCGTTTCATCGAGGCGGCGCAGTTCATGAGCCATCTTGCCAATATCGGCGACGCCAAGACCCTCATCATCCACCCGGCTTCGACCACTCACCGGCAGATGAGCGCGGACGATCAGTTGAAGGCGGGCGTCACCCCGGACATGGTCCGCATGTCGGTCGGCATCGAATCGCTCGACGACATCCTCTGGGACATCGACCAGGCCTTGCGCGAAGCGGCGCGCGCCGCTTGAATCGCGCGCCCGCGCCTACGACCGGCGCAGCCGCCTAGAAGGCATGGCGCAGCGCGAACGACCAGATGCGCGGGTCTTCGCCTGCCGCCACGGCAGCGGAGGCGCTGCCCTGCCCTGCCGCGGAGTTATACAGGTTGTAGAACGCGCCGGCGTCGTTGGCGATCCTGGCGTAGGTGATGCCGGCGGAAGTGCGCTTCGAGAGATCGTACGCGTAGGCGATCGCGAACATGCGTGCGCCATCCGACGCCACGGTCGCCTTGTCATCGCGCGCCTTGCTGTATTCCGCGTAGACATTATGGCGGCCGGAAGTGTAGCGCAACGGCACCGACCAGGCGGTGCGATTGCTGGTCAGGACACCCGTGGCTCCGGTCGCCAGCTTTGCCCGGTCCCACGCCAGCCCAAGCTTCAGGCCCCCCCATTGATAGTAGCCCCACAGCCGGTCGCCCCGCTGGTCGGGCGAGGCGAACGCATCCGGTTTCGAATTCCAGTTGCTCCAGCCGAGCTGCCAGCGATCGGCGGTATAGGTCGGCACCACGTTCCAGGCGCGTCCCTTGCGCACGCCGCTGCCAAGGTCCGCTTCAGGAGCCGCCGGATTCGTCGAGTACGCCACGCTCACGGCAAGACCGTTCCAGTCCGGCGAGTCGTAGCGCACGGCATTCGTGGTTCGGGTGTTTCCCGCGATCGCGGTGGCTCCGCCTCCGGCGAATGCGAGCAAGGCGATGTTCTGCGCCTTGTACGAGCCGCCTTTCGCAGCGATCTCCGAGGGTGAATTCTGGTAATGCAGGTCGAAGCGTCCGAGCGCCAGCGTGCCCCAGTCCCGGCTGCGCAGGCCGACCCAATTGTTGCCGGAGGCCGCGTCGGCGCCGGAATCGGGCGTCACACGCCAATCCACCTGCACGATCGCGTGCAGGCCGCTTCCCAGGTCCTCCACGACCTGAAACACGATCTTCGACGATTCGTCCGCGACCCGCGACTCGCCAGAGGGGGTCTTGGCGCTCTGGGAGAGTTTCACATTCTCGAACGCCATCTTGATGATGCCGCTGAGCGTGACGCTTGATTGCGCAAGCGCGACTGCGGGCAAAGAAAATGCCGCTGCGACTGCAGCCACCAGGACTCGACCATTCATCGACAGGCTCCGGGGAAAAACGCCACCGAAAATGTTACCTTAGCGGTCCATCCGGGGTTTGCCCTGGATCAATCACGCGGACTGCAATGGCACGCGGCAGCGCGGCCGGGAGAACAACAGCATGCTCAGCTGGCAGATCACGGAACACGGCAAACCGCTGCAGAAGGTCGTCAGGGAAACGCCCAGGCCCGCGGGCACGGAAGTTCTGGTGCGCATCACGCGTTCGGGCGTGTGCCATTCCGACCTGCACATCTGGGACGGTTTTTTCGACCTGGGCGGCGGCAAGCGTTTCTACGTCAGGGATCGCGGCTGCGTGCCGCCGTTCACCATGGGTCACGAACCCTTCGGCATCGTCGAGGCCGCGGGGCCCCGCGCCGCGGGTGCGAAGGTCGGCCAGAAACGGCTCGTGTTTCCCTGGATCGGCTGCGGCAAATGCCCGGTGTGCAAGGACGGGCTAGACAATTATTGCCTCAACCAGCGCTTCGTCGGCGTGATGCGGCCGGGCGCCTACTCGACGCATCTGCTCGTGCCGCACCCGCGCTATCTGGTCGACACGCGCGGCATCGATGATGCGTTCGCCTCGACGCTGGCCTGCTCGGGGCTCACGGCCTACAGCGCCATCGACAAGCTGCCGAAATTG
>SCUH01000052.1 GCA_004298295.1 Betaproteobacteria bacterium
ATCGGCCAGCGTCACCACCAGCGTGCCGTAGTCGCCCGTGGTCACCGTGCCGCCGTTGGTGACGTTCACGCCATCCACCGTCAGGCTCGCCACCGCGTCGTTACCCGTGTCGATCGGGAAGGTCCCGCTCGTCATCGTGCTGCCGCCGCCCGTGCCACCCGCCAGCGCAGACTCGTCCGACGCACCGTCGTCGCCCTCGGCCAGCACGACATCCACGGTAGGTTCGGAATCCGGCGACACCGTGATCGTCAGAACTGCGTTCGACTGATCGCCGTCGACGTCCTGCATCGTGTAATTGATCGTCACGGGCCCCTGGAATCCCGGAGCCGGATCGAACGTCACATTGCCGTTCGCATCAAAACTGATGCTTCCGGCGCCGCTCGTCGCGAGCGTCGCCGACACCAGCGTGCCATTCACGTCGGCGCCGACCAGGTCGTTCGCAAGCACGTTGACGACGACCGTCTGGTCTTCGTCCGCGCCGCCGACGTCGTTCACCGCCGCCGGCAGATCGTCGACGATCGTGACCGTGGCAATAATGTCGGACGATACCTGCGCCGTGCCGTCAGTCACCGTCACCTTGAATTCATCGACCTCGTTGCCCGTGCCATCCGTCACCGGCGCATACAGCTCGTAGGTCCAAGCCCAGTTCTGGCCGCCGTCGGTAGAGTTGAGGCTGAGAATGCCGTGCCCCGTATCGACCTCCGCGCTCGAGCCGCTGGCGGTCACGGTGGTGAAACCTTCCGCGCCGCTCGGCTTGAACTGGATCTGCGACAGCGTGATCGTGTCGCCATCGACGTCCGATACCGCGAACGAACCGCCTGTGGTGAGCTTGTCCGAATCCACCGAACGGTCTTCGGTCGGAAGGCCGCTTTCGTTCACCAGACCTTCCACATCGACCGGCGTGATCACCGGCGGGTCATTCACCGGCGTGACCGTGATGTCCGCGGTGACGACATTCGACTCGAGGCCGTCGCTGTCCACCACCTTGTAGGTAAAGCTGTCCGGCCCGTTGTAGTTGTCCGTCGGCATGTAGCTGAAGCTGCCGTCGGCGTTCAGGGTAAAGGCTTCCGAGTTGCTCGGCCCGCTGACCAGCACATAGGTCAGGTTGGTGCCGTCTTCGATATCGCTTTCGTTGCCGGTCACGCTACCCGTGAGCGCGGTGTCTTCCGCGGTCGTGAAGGCCTCGCCTTCGGCGACCGGAGGATCGTTCACGGCCAACACGTTGATCGTCACTGTGGCGGTATCGGGATCATTGATCAGCTCGCCACCCGACATCTCGCGGATGGTGTATTCGAACGAATCCGGCCCGTTGTAGTTCTCGCTCGGCGGCGTGTAGGTGAAGCTGCCGTCCGCCGCGAGCACCACCGTGCCGCCTTCCGCAGTCGCGAACGTGCCGGCCGTGATGACCTGCAGCGTCTCGACGCCCTGCGCCGTATCGTCGTCCGTTTCCCCGGCGTCGACTTTCGTCAGCACATTGCCGGTCAGCGTCTGGCCTTCATTCACGCTGTAGGCGTCGTCGCGCGCGATCGGGTTCAAGTCGTCGTCGACGATGGTAACGATCACTTCATCCGCATTCGGGTCGATCGTGGCGTTGATCGCCTCGGTCAGCACGATGTTGAACGTCTCGTTGGCTTCGACCAGGTGGTCCTGCGTGATCTGCACGAGCACGAAGAACTGCGTCGTGCCGGGTTCAAGCGTCACGGTGCCAGAAAGCGTCTCGCCATCGAAATAGTCGGACGGCGTCTGGGCAGTACCCGGCATCACCTGGTAGGTGACAGTCACCGGCTCGTCGAACGCCTGGCTCAGGCTGATGACGAACGTCACCAGCTTGCCGTCGGCGCCATTGGTGCCCTCGATCAGGCTGGCGGTATTTCCCGATACGACGATGCCCGGGTCAGTGCCGCCACCGCCCTCGCCCGGTTCAACCGAAACGTCGACCCCGACCGAAACAGTCGGCTGCTGCTCTACCCCGCCCAGCAACAGAAACTCCGGCGACGGGAAACCGATCCCCGCGCCTTCGGTCTGGAAGCCCGAGGAAACCACGCTGGCGCTGTTGGTCTGCTCGAGAATCACCGGCGAATGCGCGCCGCCGCTGTCGACGCCGCCCGCGGCGGGCGCACCGCCCGCGGCCGTGGCCTGCGCCACCTGCGACGGATCCTGGCCGGCCGCAATCGCGGCCTGAAGGGCAGCCACGTCGCCGGCCGGAGCTGTAATGGCCGGCGCGGCAGCGACTGCAGCCGCTACGCCGAGCAAGCCCTCATGCAGCGGCAGATCGGTGTTGGCGCCGCAATCGAGCGTGGCGCCGTTCGCCATCACGATGTTGATCGAGCCGAGCGTGCCGGTGTTGAGCGTTTCGTCGGCGTGGATCTCGTCGCCGACCTGCAGAATGCGAACCGTACCGTCGGCGGCGATCGCCTTGACTTCACCGACTACCGAGGTCACCGTTCCCAGAACTTTGCCAGTTGCAGCCATTTGATTTCCCCTCCTTGAGGGATTTCCAGTTCTCTACGGACGCCACTCGCCCGATTGGACGAGCGAATTGTGATCCCCTCCGAGACGGAAAGGCAGGTCTATTGGTACCGGTACCTTGGTACCGGTCGTGTGGTTTCGCACGCGCAACATCAGTCCAATGTCACGACGTGGGCCCGGGCCGCCAGCTCGAGCTTTTCCCGGTAATTCTTCACGGACTCGAAGAACCCCGGCGTATCCACGGGGTGCGCCTCGAGCATTTCCAGGCCGGGAACGGCAACCCACCGGCCGTTGCCGTCGATGATGTGGAACTCGTAGTGCAGGTGGGGCCCCGTAGCCAGACCGGTCATCCCCACGTAGCCGATCACCTGCCCCTGCTCGACCGCCTGGCCGGCGGCGATCCCCTCGGCAAACGCGCTCAGATGGCCGTAATAGGTCAGGTAGCGGCCGTAATGCCGCAGGATGACGAGATTGCCCAGGTCGTGGCGCTCGCCTGCGAAGTCGACCCTGCCGTCGGCCGTCGCCAGGACCGCCGTACCGGTGGGCGCGGCGTAGTCGGTGCCGCGGTGCGCCCGCCAGACTTCGAGGATGGGATGAAAGCGCGCCAGCGTGAATTCCGAGGTGATGCGCGAGAATTCCACAGGCGAGCGGCGGAAGATCTTCTTCATGCTGCGGCCTGTTTCCGTGAAATACCCGACCCGCCCCCTGCCGCCGTCGAAGTAGTACGCGTTGAGGCGGCGGTTGCGGATGACGAACTCCGCCGCCAGGATGCGTCCGGGCCGGTCGATGTGGCCGTCGCGGTAAAGCACCTCGTAGACGAGAGCACAGCGGTAGCCGTGGTGCAGCTCGCGGTGGAAGTCCACCTCGCCGGCGAAGATCTCCACCAGCTGAAGCACGATCGCCTCCGGGAGGCCGATCGCGTCGGTCGCCGTGAAAAGCGACGCCTTGGAAGCGTCCCCCCGGATCCGCGCCGCCGTGCGCGGATCGCTCGCGTGAGGGGTCACCCGGACGCCGTCGTCGCGAAACGCGATCGTGTAGGCCTCCCGGTCGCTCACGACGTACTCGGCTTCGGCAGGGCGCCCCTCCCCGGGCAAGCGCAGTCGCAGGTACTTGCCGGCAGCGAGCGGCGGCAGCAGCTCGACCTGCGCCCGTGCGGCTTCCGGCAGCGGCACGTTCAGGCGCTCGAGCAAGTCGGGCCAGGTTTCGCCGAGGACCAAGCGGGTCTCCACGGCGGGCGAGGCGTCCTGCGGCGGCGCCGCGGGCGCCCGCCGATGCAGAATGTCGCCGGGTCTGGGGCGCAAGTCCCCGCTTTCCTCCAGACCGTCCACCGGCGCCACGCCGAAGGCGACGACCTCGATGAGCGGCGCCGGCGCAGGCGGTTCGCGCTCGGAAAGGGGCGCGCCTAGCGCGCAGCTCGCAGCGAGCGCCGCAATACCTGCAATGACCGGCCTGCAGCGATTGAACAAGACGCGCATTGCGGGGCCGCGGCGCTAGAGGATGTCGTTCTCATCGATGATCAGGTTGGCCTGCAAACGCTTGCGCGCCACCTGCCGGTGAAGGTACTTCTCGCCCGCGGCCCGGGGCAGATCGGTGAACTTGATGACGCCCTTGTCCATCAGCAGGTCGATCAGGTCATCGACCAGGCGCACCATCTGCAGGTCGCTTTCGGCGAGCCGCTGGCGGATGGCCTCCGGCGTCGACAGGCCCTGATCGACGAGAAACTGCGCAAGTTCGGCGTCGTCGGCAGCGACCTCCTCGGAAACGCCGACTTCGGCATGGTCCGAAACCCCGCTGATCCTGCCCGACTGATCGCGTGTAATGTAAGGCATCGCTTCAGACCGCCTCAAGCAAAAACGGGGCGCCATGCGCCCCGTTCGGAAAGAGCCCGGACACCGCTATGCTACTTGGCCCCAGCAGGCGCCGCTGCGGACTTCACGTACGAGTGCTCGGACGGCTTCACTTCCATCGTGTTGAGCAGTGCGCCCATCGCGTTCAGCACGCGGTAGCGCGCGCCCAGCTCGATGAACTGGCCGTTCAGCTGCGTGGTGCGCGAAGTGAAGTACTCGTTTTCCGCATCGAGCATGTCGAGCAGCGTGCGCTGGCCGATGTTGAACTGCTGCGCGTAGGCGACGCGCGTCGCATCGCTCGCACGCACATAGCGCTCGAGGGAAGGCAGCCGGTCGCGCGCCGTGGCGTAGGCGTTGAAGGCCAGGCGCACCGCCGATTCGACCTGCCGGTGCGTATTGCGTGCGATCTCCTGGGCTTCATTGATCTGCTTGGCGGTTTCCTTGGTGCGGTTGGTGTCGAACCCGCCCCGGTACAGGTTCCACTTCAGGTACATCATCACCATGCGGTCGCGGTTGGGGCCCGAGACGCCGTCGAGATCGCGGTTGTTCGACAAGCTCGCCTCGAATTCCAGTCGCGGCGAGTAGAAGGACTTGGCAATCCCGCGTTGCGCCTGCGCCGACTCGATGTCCGAAAAGGCCGACTTGAGAATCGGGTGGTTCTGCTGCCCGAGCTTGACCGCCTCGTCCGCGGACGGCGGAATCTGCGGCGCTTCCGGCCGGGTCAGACTGGCGGGAGCCTTGCCGACGACCTTGAGGTACGCGATTTCGGCGTCGCGCAGCGTGCTCTCGGCGGACGACACGTTCGAGATCGCCAGTGCCAGCCTCGCCTCGATCTGCTCGAGGTCGGCGCGGCGGCCGACGCCGCGATCGGCACGCAGCTTGACCTGATCATAGGTCTTCTGGTGCGCCGCGAGATTGTCCTTGGCGTAGCGCACGAATTCGACGTTCTTGAGCACATCGAGATAAGCCTCGATCGTCTGCAGCGCGATCTCCTCCGACGTCCCGTAGAGCCGGTGCGCTGACGCGTCCGAGATCGCCTGGCGGCGTGCGACTTCGCTTCGGGTGCCGAGCCCGTCCCAGAGCATCTGGTTCAGGATCACGGTCTCCTGGTAGCGCGGCAGTTTCACCCAGTGTGGATTGGTCGGATTGTTGGGCGGCGGGTTGAGACCGAGGGTGGTGGGGTTCTGGCTCCATTCGCGCCCGCCGCCGATGATCAAGTCGATGCGTGGCAGGTAGCCGCCGAAGGCCGCGTCGGTCGCGGAATCGGCCGCGTCCTTCTTATGCACGGCGCTCAAGACCTGCGGGTGCGTCTCTACAGCGAAAGTGACAATCTCTTTAAGGGTTTCAGCATTGCTCGAGGCGCTGAATGCCAATGCAAGAACTGCCCCCAGAATAGATACCGACAGAGTCTTCATTTGTTCATCCTTATCGCCGCGGGGAAACGCCCGCCCTCGCTGCTCCCAGCCAATCTAATCTTCGGTCGAAGGATATCGCCCTAAGCAGTTGGCGTAAATGAATTATCAGCCATGCCCTGAGGCGGCAAAATCAGCTGTCGCTGTTCTACAACAGACCGCTCGATAGGTGGTTCATTATTAACAGATATCCGCATTGCCTACAATAACCCCAAATAGATATTGTGCGACGCAGCAAACCGCATCTTCAGATTAAAGCGGATGGCGCCTCCCGAATCAGGAGGACCAATTTCAGCCGATCGGTCACACCGAGTTTCTGAAAGACGTTCGACAAGTGCCCCTTCACGGTCCGCTCCGAGATGTCCAGCTTGGCGGCGACCTCCTTGTTCGACGCGCCGCCGGCGATCAGGCGGACAATTTCGCGTTCGCGCGTCGAAAGCGATGTCAGCTTCTGTTCAGTCTGCTTCGCCGAGGGTAGCTTCGCGGCTGCCGGAACCGGCTGCCCGCGGGCGTAGCGCCGCAGCTCGGTGACCAACCGCGGCAGCAGGCTTCGCGTCACCCAAACGCCTCCCGACTGCGTGACGTTGATGACCCGCGCCAGAGATTCCGGGTCGATGCCGCGACGGCAGCAACCCTTGGCGCCAGCTTTGAGCAGAGCGATTTCCTCATCCTCCTGAAACACCGCAGTCAATACGATGACCCGCGCCGTGCCTGCAGCCGCGACTGCGTCACCGACCTCGCGATCGATCGGCTGCTGCAACAGCGCGGCATCGAGCACCACGACATCGGGTGCTGCCGCGCCGATTCTGCCCCCCAGCGCCGCAACGTCCCTGCTCACCTCGACCTGCTGCTCGGCACTGACCGCACGCCGACAGCGGTCGATCAGTTCGGGGTCTTGAGAAACAAGGAGGATCGACATGGTGCGAAGGCCGGGTATCTCGGGACGGGTGGGGCTCAGCGCTCCCGGAACGCCATTTCCTTGGTCTTGATGATCGGCTTGAGGAGGTAATGCAAGAAGGTCTTCTCGCCTGTTTGAATGTGCACGGTCGCCGTCATCCCCGGAATGATCGCGAGCGGCGCCTGGCGGCCCGCCGGAACGTTGCTTGTCGTGCGAACCTGCACCAAATAATAGCTCTCGGATTTCTTTTCGTCCGTGATGGAATCCGCACTGATGTGCTCAAGCTTGGCCGGGAATCCGCCGTAAATCGAAAAATCGTACGCCGTGATCTTCACCAAGGCCTCCTGCCCCGGGCGCAGGAAGGCGATGTCGCGCGGCTTAACCCGCGCCTCGACCAGGAGATTGTCCTCCAGCGGCACGATCTCCATCAGCTCGGAGCCCGGCTGCACGACCCCCCCGATGGTGGTCACCTTGACCGACTTGACGGTGCCGTTGACGGGCGATCGGACCACCGCCCGCTCGACCCGGTCCTTGAGCGCGACGCTCGTCGCAGCGGTACCTTCCTGCTCCGCGCGCACCTGGTTCAGGTCGCCGAGCGCGTCGGCGCGGAACTTGGCGACATAACTTTCGAGTTTCTGGCGCGCCTCGGCGACCGCCGATTCAAGCCGCGGGATCGAGATCTTGGTCGAATCGAGTTCCCCCTTGAGGTCGTTCGCCTGGCGCTCGAGCCGCAGCAGTTCGACCTCCGACATCGCGCCCTGCTTCACCAGCGGGCGCGACATGGCGAGCTCCTTGTCGAGAAATTCGAGGCTGGTTCTGATCTGCACCAGCCGCCCGCGCTTTTCCTGCAACTCGCGGTTGCGCTGGTCGATCTGCTGCGTGAACACCGCGGTGTTGGCGGCGAATTCCGCCTGGCGCGAGCGGTACAGCGTCAGCTCGCGCTCGGCCAGATCGGGATTGTCCTGCCGGAAGCGCTGCGACAGATCGAAGGCCTTGCCGGACACCTCGGCCGTCAGCCGCGCAATCTTCGCGCTCAGGGCGTCATTCTTCGCCTTGTTTTCCTGGAACGAGGAGGCGTAGCGCGTGTCGTCGATCAGGATCAGCACCTGGTTCTTGCGCACGATGTCGCCGACCTTGACCTTGATCTCGGAGACGATGCCGCCCTCCAGGTTCTGCACCACCTGGACCTGGCTCGAGGGAATCACCTTGCCTTCGCCCACCGTCGTTTCGCCGATGTTGGCGAACGCCGCCCAGACGAAGAACACGACGACGAAGGCGAGCATGCCCCACAGCAGGCCGTGCGAGTAGGCCGGCGGCCCCTGCATCGCCGCGGCCGCGGTTTCCCCCATGAAATCGATGTCTTCGCGCCGCTGCAGTGGCTGCGTCATGGCTGTAACCTAGCCTCGCTTCGCAACGTTGATCTTGCCGCCGGAAAGGGCCTGCATCACCTGGTCCTTCGGTCCGTCGGCGACCACGCGCCCGCCGTCGAGCACGATCAGGCGCGGCACGAGCGTGAGGAGCGATGCGCGGTGCGTGACCAGCATGAAGGTCTTGCCCGGCAACGCCTTTTCGAGCTTGCGCTTGAACACTTCCTCGGAACGGTTGTCGAGCGAATTGGTAGGCTCGTCCATGATGAGCAACGGCGGATCGAGCAGGAGCGCCCGCGCGATCGCCACCGTCTGGCGTTGCCCGCCCGAGAGCCCGTCGCCGCGCTCGCCGATATGCAGGTCGAAACCTTTCGCCGACGGGTGCACGAACTCGGTGACGCCGGCGATTTCGGCCGCGTTCAGCATCGCCGCGTCATCGGCGTAAGGCGCTGAAAACAGGATGTTTTCCCGGACGGTGCCGTAGAAGAGCGTGATGTCCTGCGGCACGTAGCCGATGTTCTTGCGCAGCGTCGCGGGATCGATCTGGTTCACATCGACGCCGTCGACCAGGATCGAGCCGGAGGTCGGCTTGTACAGGCCGAGCACCAGTTTTTCGATGGTGGATTTGCCTGAGCCGATGCGCCCGATCAGGCCGACGCGCTCGCCGGGCGCGAGCTTGAAGGAGACGTTCTGCAGCGCCGGCGTCTGCTGGCCGGGATAGGAAAACGTGACGCCGCGAAACTCGACTTCGCCGCGGATGCTGGGCCGGTGCACGAAGCTCTTGTTGGCGGGCCGCTCCACCGGCAATTGCATGATGTTCTGCAGCGTGCGCAGAGCCGACACCGACTGGTGATAGCGCGTCATGAGACCCGCGATCTGCCCCAGCGGCGCGAGCGCGCGCGAGGTCAGGATGGTGCAGGCCACCAGCGCGCCTACCGTGAGTTCGCGCTCCGCGATCAGATAGACGCCGATTACGATCACGCCGACGCTCGTGAACTGTTGCACCGACATCGAGATGTTGACGATCGCCGACGATAGCGTGCGCGCCTTGATGCCGAGCCGCGCAATGGTGCCCACCAGCTGCTCCCATTTGCGCTGCAGCAGGCCCTCGGCAGAAAGCGCCTTTACGGTCTCGATCGAACTCAGGCTCTCGATCAGCAGTCCCTGCTTCTGCGCCGCGAGGCGGAAGGTCTGCAAGATCACCTCGCCCAGCGAGCGCTGCAGCACCAGGCCGACCAGGATGATCAGCGGCACCGCGGCAAGCGGCACCACGCCGACCCAGCCGCCGATCCAGAAGATCACGCCGATGAACAGGAACACGAACGGCAGGTCGACCAGCGCGGTGATGGTCGCCGAAGTAATGAACTCGCGGAACGACTCGAATTCGTGCACGTTGCTCGCGAACGAGCCGACCGAGGCCGGGCGCGCTTCCATCCTCAGCCCCATGGCCCGCTCGAAGATGTTCGACGACAGGATGACGTCGATGCGCTTGCCGGCGATGTCGATCAGATAGCCGCGCAGCATGCGCATGCCGAAATCGAAGCCGAGCACGATGAACACGCCCGCCACCAGCGCCCAGAGCGTCTCGGTGGTCTCGTTCGGCACGACGCGGTCGTACACGTTCATGATGAACAGCGGCATCACGAGCGCGAACAGGTTGATGAGCAGCGACGCCAGCAGCACTTCGCCGTAGATCGGCCAGGCCTGGCGCACGACGCCCCAGAACCAGTGCTCGACGCGCGGCACGGCGCTGTGCTCGGTGCGCGAGTCGAACTTGAGTTGTTGGCGCACGAGGATGGCGTGGCCGGCATACGCGGGTTGCAGCTCGGCCAGGGTCTTCTCCACGACCCCGCCGGTGTCCGGATCGACGATTTCGCAGCGGCCGTCCGGCTTCAGGGTCCTGAGGATGCAGGCGCGGCCGTCGTTCAGCAGCAGCACCACCGGCAGCGCGAGCGGCGAAATCTTGGCCAGCTCGCGCGCGGTCACCTTGGCGGTCAGGCCCGCGCGGTCCGCGGCGCGCACGAACAGCCCGGGCGTCAGGCGGCTGTCCACCAGCGGCAGTCCCGCCGAAAGCGTCTCGGCGGAAAACGGATGATTGAAGAACCGCGTCAGCAGGACCAGGCACTTGAGCAGGGGGTCATCGATCGCGACGCCCGCCGGCGGGATCTCCCATGGCTTGTTCACTTGCGCTTCGTTCAAAGGCTCGCTCCGATCACGAAAAACCGGCGCCGCAGCCCGGCGCCAGCCGGCAGCCCGCGCCAACGGCCCGCGATTATGCTCCTACTCGGGCTTGCCGATGTAATAGCCCTGCGCACCGTCCACCATCAGGCTCTTGGCGAGCTCGAAATCGGCCTCGGTCTCGATGTACTCGGTAAGCACCTGAATCCCCAGGCCGTGCGCGATGCCGACCAGCGCCTGGACGAAAAACTGACGGTCGGTCGAGGCCGCCATGCCGCGCGTATAGCTGCCGTCGATCTTGATGTAATCGACATCCAGGCTGCGCAGGTAACCGACCGAGGCCGTGCTCTGGCCGAAGCGGTCGATCGACAGGCGCACGCCGGTGTCGCGCAGCCGGGCAAAGGCCGCCTTGACCGCGTCGATGTGGCCGATGATCGATTGCTCCATCACCTCGACGATCACGTTGCGCGCCGCTTCGGGCTGCGCCTTCAGCTTGGCGTGCAGCCACTCTATGAATGTCGGGTCGATCACCGATTCAAGCGACAGGTTGACCGCGGTCGCACCGCCGAGCACCGGCCCCCCCGCGGCGATGCGCTGCAGGATCTTTTCCACCACCACCTTGTCCAGCAGCTGCAGCGCGCCAAGACGCTTGGCGGTCGCAATGAACATGCCGGCGCGGATAAGCTGGCCGTCCGAGCCCAGGATCCGGACGCAGGATTCGCTGCGGTACATCCATTCCGCTTCCGGCATGCGGGTCGGCCGCACAGGCTGGAACTGCAGCGCGACACGGTTGCTCGGCAGTCCGACACGGAACATGCCGTTGATTTCCGCGTACATCGTGTTGACGGCGTCCGCCGCCGCCTCCGCTTCCAGATGCCAGGCCGGGATGCCGCGCGCCTGCGCCACGGCGAGCGCGGCGCTCATCGTCGACATCAGCTTGCCGAACGACGCGCCTTCGTGGTGCCGGTAGTAGGTCATGCCGGCATGCGCCATGACGCTCGCCTCGCTGCGCGGGAATTCCTCGATCTCGGCCAGCGCCGCGATCAGCTCGTCGCCGAGCGCCGCGACATCGGTTTCCGCGAGCTCCGGCACGACGACGCCGAATTCCGGGCCGTCGAGCTTGGCGAGCAGCGCGCCGGCGCGTTTCTGCGCCACCTCGCCGAGGAGCTTCGCCACGCGCTTGAGTAGCGCATCGCCCTCGGCGCGGCCGTTTTTCTCGTTGTAGGCCATGAAGCCGCGGACCCGAATGACCGCCAGCGCGCCGGTGGCAAACTTGGTCGGCGCGCCGATCAGGTGCGCCACCCGCTCGGCGAAGTCGTTGCGGTTCATGAGGCCCGTCACCGGATCGATATAGGCCTTCTTGCGCATCTTCTCGGCAAGGTCGGTCTGCTCGGTGAGCATGCGTTCCACCGACACCACCATCTGGTTCAGCGCACTGGCGACGCGGTGCAGTTCGCGCGCCCAGGGCAGCTTCGGCAGCACCTTGAACTCGCGCTTGGTGATGGCGATCGCCTGCGCTTCCATGTCGTCCAGGGGCCGCAGCGCGAGCCGCAGCGCCACCAGCACGACGATCAGCGACGCCACCGCGGCAGCGAGCAGGATCCAGAACGACTGCACCGAAACGCGGTAGAGCTCCGCGTAGGCATGGCCGGGGTGGCTCACCACCTCGATTCTGGCCGCCTGGCGCCAGCCGTCCATGACGATCGCGTCCATGCGCGGCGTCTGCAGCGGGAAGCGCTCGATGAACCATTGCGGCACGCCCTCGACCGCCTGCTCGACGCGCTTCGCGACGAGCTCCTTGCCGTCCATCGCCTTCACCAGGATCTCGCGGTAATAGCCGCGGTCGAAGATGGCCGCCGTCATGCGCTCGACCGTTTCCACGTCCTTGACGCGGCCGCTATGGGTGATCGCGAGGCCGAGGAAGGTGGAAGTGTCCTGCGCGTGCGACTCGAGCGTCTTTTGCAGGAATTCCTTGGTGCTCTGGACGACGATGCCCAGCGTGCCGACGAACACCAGCACCCAGAGCAGCGATATGAGACCAACCAGCAATCGCGAGAGTTTCATGGCGTCCTTACCCCCTGCATTTTCATTCGCGCCTCACATCGCGGCGCGCAGCCGCGCCTGGAGATCGCGCCAGTGCCCGATGCGGTCCGAGCCGCCGACCGACTGGCCGCGGCCGGTCTGTTCCTTCGCCAGCCACAGGCCGGAGCCGTTGAAGCTGTAGACCGGCAGCAGGTCGGTTCGGCTGGACGCCGGCCGTATCGTGGGATTGATGTTGTCGAGGACCACGGGCTCGGCATCGGGCGACGGAAAATACGCGAGCACCATGTGCGGTTCATTGTATACGACCAGTTCCTTGACATAGGTGATGCGCAGCTTTTCGTCCGGGACGCCGAGCGCGCGCAGCGTGAAGTACTTGGCGATCGAA
>SCUH01000053.1 GCA_004298295.1 Betaproteobacteria bacterium
CCGGAGGTGTACACGGGCCTCGTCAAGCTCGACGGCATGCTGGTCGGCGTGATCGGCAACCGCCAGGGCCTGCTGCCCAAGGGTTACCCGGAATACGCGGACTATCCGGGCATCGGCGGCAAGCTCTACCGCCAGGGCCTGATCAAGATGAACGAGTTCGTCACGCATTGCGGCCGCGACCGCGTGCCGGTGATCTGGTTCCAGGACACCTCCGGCATCGACGTCGGCGACATCGCGGAAAAGGCCGAGCTGCTGGGGCTGGGACAGTCGCTCATCTACTCGATCGAGAGCACCGACGTTCCGATGCTGCTCGTGGTGCTGCGCAAGGGCAGCGCCGCGGCGCACTACATCATGGGCGGTCCGACCGCGAACCGGCACAATGCCTTCACGCTCGGCACCGCGGCGACCGAGATCTACGTCATGCACGGCGAAACCGCCGCGGTGGCGAGCTACGCGCGTCGCGCGGTGAAGGACAAGGACACCGGCAAACCGCTCGAGCCGCTCGCCGCGACGATGAACGAGATGGCGCAGAAGTATTACGACACCTCGCGCCCGAAGTACTGCGCGCAGCACGGTTTCGTGGACGAGGTCGTGGACCTGAAGGCGCTGCGCGGCTACCTCAAGGTCTTCGCCGGCGCGGCCTACCAGAACCCGAAATCGATCTGCGCGCGCCACCAGATGCTGCTGCCGCGGATCATCCGGGGGTAAGTTCCGCCGGTATTTCAGTCCTTCAAAGCCGTTCGCTCGATGCCGCGCAGGTCGGCGAGCACGGCTTCGCTGTCCAGGATCGCGCCGGCGTAGCGGTAGCGGACGACACCCCGCGCATCGGCGAGGAAGGTCAGCGGCGGGTGCTCGACCAGTCCGCGCCCGAGCCGCTTGATCTTGAGGCCGAAGGTATCCCACACGGTCTGCAGGTCTCCGCCGGATCCAGTTAGAAAGATGGTCGTCGAGAGATCGGCGTCGCGACGACTTGCGTAAGCTTTGAGGATCTCCGGCGTGTCGATCTCGGGATCGACGGTCACGAAGACCGCCGCGATGTCGCGCCGGCCCTCCGCCCGGGCGCGCGCCTGCACCGCGCGCACCGAATCAAAGATGAGCGGACAGACGTGGTGGCAGGACGTGTAGATGAACGCGACCAGCACGACCCTGCCGCGCAGGTCCTGGAACGCAAAGCGGCGTCCCTCCTGGTCGACCAGCGACGTTTCCGGCATGGTCGCCGTGAGCTGTGTTCTGGCCATCGGCGCGCCGTGCTGCGCCCGCGCGCAATCTGGAGCAAGCGTCCCGCCCAGCAGGGCGAACGCGCAGGCCGCAGCAATGGCCCGCCAGACGCTCATGGCACACGTCGCCCGAGTTCGCGCAAATAGGCAACGAGCGCCTGGAGTTCGGCTGCGCTGAGCGCCGGAGCGAACGCCGGCATCGGCCCGACGCCGTCGCCGATGGCCTGCAGCAGGATTCGATCCTCCTTTTGACGCAGCGCCGGTGTCAGGTCGCCGACGCCGCCGGCGAGGAGCCGACCGGTAGGCCCGTCGCCGCGTGCCTGCAGGCCATGACAACTGACGCAGCGCTCGGCGTAGAGGCGTTGCCCGACCTGCAGCGGGTCAAGGCTGTGGGGCTCGAAGGAATAGACGGTGTAGGCGATCTCGAATGCCTCCACCTGCTGCGCCACATCCTCGGCAATGAAGTAAGCGGCCGGCACCGCAACCACCTCGCCCGGCTTGAGGACCAGGGTGAAGGTCGGGCCGCAGCCGAGGTGGACGACAGCGCCTGCGGCCTGCTCGGGGCGAATTTCCTTCACCACCATCGCGACCACTTCCTGCGCCGAGCGATTGTGCACCCGGATCAGCGTCTCGAAGATCTCGCCGCGTGCGACGCTCAGCGAGCGCGTTCGCGGCTCGAGCTCCCAGCGCGCCTCGACTTCTCCCTGGAAGCCCACCGTCACCGGCGCGCAGGCCGCGGCGAGCGGCGCAACGGCCAGCGCCAGCCCTGCGCCGAGCAACGCCGCCCGCAGGCGGCGGCTCAGGCGCACGCCGGACTGCGGCGCCGCGTCATTTCCAGACGCTGTCAATCCCGCACAGCACCGAGGTCGGCCAGATGTTCGCGTTCTTGTGGCACTCGTTGCACACCGAAACGGCCTTGCCGACGCGTGCCCGCTTGGTGAGGTCGTAGAGCTCGATCTGCCCGTCGGTGATCTTGGTGCCCGGAGCCTGCGCAACCTCGATCCCCACTCGCTGCGTGAGCAGCGCGTAGCGGTTGCCGGGCAGCGGCTGCATGTCGTGGTTTTCCATCCCTGGCGGGTTGGCGCTCTCGCCCAGCAGCTTCATCGCCTGCGGATCCACCACCCACTGGCGGTCGCGCCCGGAGATCAAGAGCTGCTTGCCGTCCGAGGTGTAATAGCCGCGGAAGAAGGCGCTGCTCTTGGGGTCGCTCCTCAGCGTCATGTCGCGCAGCACCTTGATTTCGCCCGTCAGCAGCGCCGCGGTATCGAGGATGAAGATCTGCTGGCGCGTTTCGGATCCCCGCGGGAAGGTGCCCGCCTTGTCGCCGAGGCTCAGCCAGAGCGCGAATTCCTTGCCGTTCGGCGCGCTCACGCCGTGCGCCCAGACGTAGTTCTTGGAAATCTTGGGATGCTCCAGGGGCACGCGCCGCTCGAGCTTCATCGTCGCCTTGTCGACCACGTCGATCGAGCCCTGATAGCCCATGACCACCGGCAGGTACTTGTCCTGGGTCTGCCCGGAGCCGCAATACATCGGCGGCATGGTCAGCTTCGCGTCCTTGGGCAGTTTGACATCGGCGATGATCTTGTCCGCCAGAAGATCGATCTTCCCGGCGCGCACGCTGTCGCCGTCGGCAACGAAAGCGGACCAGTACATGACTTTCTTCGCGTGATCGATGCGCACGTCGTGCAGGGGATAGGCCTTCTTGGCGATCGCCGGATCGTTGTTGAGCACGATGCGGTCGAGATCGACGATGGTGATCGGCTCCGGCCGGCTCGGGTCGATCTTGACGTGGACTTTGGCGATGTGCCCGCCCATGCCCGTGACGTAAAGGGTTCCCTCGTACGTTTGCGCGGACGCAGTCGCCATGGCCGCCGCGAGGCAGATGCCGAGAACGGTCCCGCATCCTGCGTTGAAAGCACTGAACGATCGCGATCTGCTGCGCGTAGCCATGGGCTGCCTCCTCGTTTTCGTCACATCGCTGCCAACTCGCTCAAAGGTGACAAAGTATTGCGTTTGCGACACGGAAGGAAAATGATGCGCCTGCATCATTTTTCGCGACCACGGATGAGAACGGTTCGCAGCCCGATGAAATGCCCAAATCGGCCATCGCGGTCAACTTTCTCTCTTGAACTCGGCCCATGCCCGTTCAAGAATGCCGCAGGCGCATGCAGTTTCGGAGCGGAAGTCCGCAAGCCCGGAGGAGATGGCGGACGATGGATCAATTCGAGCAGATCCTGCTGCAGATGCAGGACGGCGCATTCGCGGTGGATTCACGGCGCCAAGTCGTGTTCTGGAATCGCACCTGCGAGCGCCTGCTGGGCGTGCCCGCGCGCGCGGCGCTGGGGCAGCCCTGCTTCCAGGTGATCCGGGCGCACGAGGCCTCGGGCCGGCGCTATTGCGGCCAGCGCTGTCTGCTGGCCAATCTTGCGAGGGGCGGCGCGGCACCCAAGGCGATGCCGCTGTGGTTTTCCGCAGGTGACGGTGTCCCGCTGCAGTTGTCGGTCAGCGTGTTTCTGCTGCCTTCGCAGCAGCGGGGCCTGTGGCACGTGATGCATGTGCTGAAGCCGGCGCCGCGCGCGAATGGCACGCTGCCGGTCGACGCGGCGGCAGCCGCGCGCGGCGATGGGACATCCGGCTGTGCGGGGGAGCGCCGGGACGCGCCGCGTGACGATGGATCGCTTGCGCTGACGCCGCGCGAGTCCGAAGTCCTCGGCTTGCTCGCGCAGGGGCATTGCACTACCGAGATCGCGCGCCGGCTCTACCTGAGCCCGGTCACCGTGCGCAATCACGTCCAGCACCTGACTGCCAAACTCGGGCTGCACAGCCAGCTCGAGGCGGTGGCCTACGCCTACCGCAATGATCTGGTGGCACGGGATTCGCGGCCGGGAGCGGTGCCGCAGCCCGCAGCCGGGAGGGCATCATGAGCAAGAAAATCGCGGTCCTCGTGCGCGAGCGCCAGGCGGAGGCGCTGCGCATGGCGCTCGGGCTGGTGCTGCTGGACGACGCGGTCGACGTGTATGTACTCGACCGCAAGCTCGCCGAGGATGCCGAAATCGGGCTGCACCTCGCGACGCTGCGGGAGTTCGATTTCCGGATCTATACCAATGATCCGGCAAACGACGGCATGGAGTGCCTGCCTACCGATGAAATCGCGCGGCGCCTGGCCGGGTACGACCACGCGCTGCCCTATTGATCGCGCCATAAGTTTTGCTGTGCCACCAAATGATGCATGTGCATCATTTTCTTCCGTGGTGGCAAAAGTAATACTTTTGCACCATTCGGGAGGGAAGCGGTGGCGCAGCTCGGGATCCTGGTCAACACCGCGAAGCACCTGCAGCACGTCTCCGGGCTGACACGGGCGGCGCTCGCCGCAGGCGGGCGGGTGGCCATCTTCATCATGGACGAGGGCACGCGCCTGCTGGCCGATCGGGCTCTGGCGTCGCTGGCCGAACTCGAGGGCGTGAGCGTCAGCGTGTGCGAGCACAGCGCGAAAAGCTTCGGCGTCACGCCGCACGGCGTGTCCGCCAGGATCCGTTTCGGCAGCCAGCTCAACAATGCCTCGATGGTCGGCGCGGCGGATCGCGTGGTCGTGCTTTGAGATCGTCCGCGGCGGCGCCATGAGCGAATCGCAGGCACCGGGAAAACCCCGGACGCACGTGCTATGCCTGCTGCCGGACGGACCGACTGCCGAGGCGCTGCGCTGGACGCAGGCGCTCGCGCACAGCCACGAGGTGGAACTGGTCGACCTGACACAACCGGGACTCGCCTACAGCGAGCTGCTGCAGCGGATCTTCGCCTCCGATCGGGTGATCTCGTGGTGAGCCGCGAAGCGCAGGCGCCCTGGCTGCTGCTGGCATCGCTCCTGACGCTCGGGACGATGCTCACGCTCTTCGTCGTGCGCCCGCTGGATGACAACCGGCTGACGAGCTGGCAGTGGGTGTTCGCGCGTACGGATGGCGGGCGCCTGGCGCTCTGGCTGGTGCTCGCCGTGCTGTTCGCGCATCTGGCAGGGGCCGTCCAGTGGCGGCGGTTGCGGCTGGGGCCGTTGCTCGTTGCCGGTGCGTTCGGCGTCACGGCGCTGCTGTGGCCGACGCCGGAAGTCATCCTCGACGCCGCGCGCCATTTCGGCCAGGCGAAGAGTATCGGTCTGCACGGCGCGGCCTCGCTGCTCCAGGCCTGGGGCGCAGAGATCCCGGCATGGACCGACCTGCCGCTGGTGCCGGTGCTGTACGGATCGATCTTCATTGTGCTGGGCGAACAACGGCTTTACCTCCAGGTCCTCAACAGCCTCCTCTTCGCCGGCACCGTGCTGCTGACGTGGCAGATCGGCCGCACGCTTTGGCAGGAGGAGCTCGGCCTGATCGCGGCGGCTCTGCTGCTGGGCATGCCCTTCCTGCTCGTGCAGGTGCCCTTGACGCTGGCCGACGTGCCGACGATGTTCTGCGTCACGTTGGCGAGCTTTGCGACGCTCGCCGCGCTGCGCCACGGCGGATGGCTTCGCATTGCGCTGGCGGCTGTGGCGATCGCGCTGGCCGTGTTCTCGAAGTACTCGGCCTGGCTGATGTTGACCGTCCTGCCGGTGCTCGCGCTCGTGGAAGCCCGCGGCCGCACGCCGGAAGTGAGTCGCCGCGCCGCGGCGGTCGCGGGCGGCGCTCTGCTTCTGGCTGTTCCCGTCCTGCTGTCGATGAGCGAGCTCATCGGCACGCAGCTCGCATTGCTGCGCGAGTTCCAGGCGCCCGCCCTGGGGCGTTGGAGCGAGAGCATGGTTTCGACTTTCCTGTTCCAGAGCCATCCATTCATCGCCTTCGCCGCGATCGCCTCGCTCTGGCTTGCGTGGCGCGCGCGGGACGGGCGCTTCGCGGCGGTCGCGTGGCTGCCGCTATTGATGCTCGCGCTCGGGGTGCGGCGCGCGCGTTACCTGGTGCCCGTGATGCCGATGCTCGCGCTGATGGCGGCGTACGGCCTGCAGGCGATCCGTGGCGCGGCGCTGCGCGCGCACGTCGTACGCTGCGTGGTCGCTTCGTCGCTCGCGATCGTGTTCTGCGGTTTCCTGCCGTTCCTGCAGCGCAATAGCGCCGCAAATCTGCAGACCGCGGGCGCGTACCTCGATTCGCTGGACGACGAGGCCGTCGAGGTGGTCGCGCTGCCGCAGCGAGGCGCGCGCGTCAATCCCGGGATCGTCGTACCGCTGCTCGATCTGCACACGGCCAAGCGCCTCGTCGCCGATGCGGCGCGGCTGCCTTCACCGCCGGAGCTCGCACGCCTGCCATTGCGTTTCACCTGGGAATACCGCCACCCGCAGTTCTACGGCGAGACGGGCCGAGGCGCGCAGGCGCTGCCGGTCGCGGTCGTCGCGGGCGAGCGCGGCGCAGACCTGCCCTCGTCGCTGGCACAGCGCCTGGCGCAACACCGCCTGGCGAGGGAGTTCGCGGTCTCGGAGCATGTGTTCGGCTATCAGACACTGGTGAGCGTGTATCTGCCGGAGTCGAGTCATGGGCGCTGAATCGCAACCGGGCGTCGTCGATCCGTTCGAGCGCCGCGGCCGCCTCTGGGCCTATGCCATCGTCGGCTTCCTCAGCCTCCTGACGGTCGTCGGCAGCTTCATCAGCGACTACGCCATCTACCTCGCGGCGTACCTCTGGTTCGGTTTCGTCTACGGCACCTGCCTGCAGTACGGGCGGTTCTGCTTTTCGTCGGCGTTCCGCGACCTGTTCGCGGTCGGCGTGCCGCGCATGGCCGTGGGTCTGATGATCGCCATGGTGCTGTTCGGCGTCGTGTCGGCGTTCGTCACTGCCAGCGGCAACAGCACGTTTCATCCGGCGCCGTACGGCTGGCACTCGGTCATCGCCGGGCTCATCTTCGGTGTCGGCATGGTGCTGACCGGCGGCTGCGCCTCGGGCTCGCTCTACAAGTCGGGCGAGGGCAACGTCACCGCGATGCTGGTGGTGCTGGCGATCAGTCTTTCGCAGGCCATCTTCGTCGACGTCGGCGGCTGGCTGAATGCCCTGGTGCCGCAGACGTGGCGCGAAGCCGCGGCCAACAGGGGCCTGCCTCCGGAGATCACGGTCGGCGACGGCTGGATCGACCAGTACCTCGCCGGGCATGTCTGGAACCAGCCCATCGCGACCTACGGCGAACTGCTCGGCTTCGGCAACCCCTATGCCGCGGCGTTCGTCGGCAACGTGCTGATCGGGATCGTGCTGCCTGCGGCCGTCGCGCTGGCTGCGATCTATTTCGTCTGGTACCGCAAGTCCGACCTGCGCAAGCGCCGCGAGGCCGGTGGCGTCAGGCCGGGGTTTGCAGCGGAGCTGGCCGGCTACTGGCGCATGATCGCCGCGTCCAGGCGCACCGCGGTCGCCGGCCTCGTGCTGGGCGTCGCTGCCGGCCTGCACATGTACGTCATGAAAGGGCTGCAGCTCAAGTTCGGCGTCAGCAATTTCGCCGATCTCATGGCCGCGATGGGATTCACCTCCGGCATCTCGATCAAGGGCACGGTGTTCGACCCGGGCTACTGGTACCTGACGACGCAGGAAGCGCAGCTCGTCGGCTGGATCCTCGACAAGCTCGGCTGGAACATCACCGACAACATCTTCTTCGGGCTGGAGAACGGCATTCCCAACCCGATCCTCAATCCCGCGCTCTGGATGACGGCGGCGCTGATTCTCGGCGCCGCGGCCATGGCGCTGCTGCACGGCGAGTTCAAGTGGAAGGGCACGACGCTCGAGCTCGCGACGTGGGCGCTCATCGGCGGCACGCTGATGGGGATCGGCTCGCGCCTCGGCCTGGGTTGCAGCGTGGGCGGCTTCTTCTCGCGCGTGTCGCAGGGCGATGTTTCGGGGTGGATCTTCGGTGCCGGCATGTTTGCCGGCGCCTACCTGGGGGTGAAGTTCTTCAACTGGTGGACCGAACGCAAGATGGCGCGGGAGATGGCGGCGTTTGGGCCGTGAGCGGCAGGAAAGGACAGGTGAGGGGACGATGAAATTCGAGAAACAGGGCGACGGGCTGTACCGGCTGGATGTGACGGGCTACGTGTGTCCGCATCCGCAGCTCTACACCAAGAAGGCGCTCGAGAAGATCGGCCAGGGCGAGATCCTCGAGCTGGTGTTCGACAACCCGTCGTCCGGGGAGTCGATTGCGGCGATGTGCGACAGCGCCGGCAACGAGCTGGTGTCGAAGGACCTGCAGGGCGGCAAGTACACCTGGAAGATCCGCAAGGCGGCGGGCTGAAGGACGGCGCCTTGAACCGCGACAGCCTCTGGATCGTGGTTGCCGTAGCCGCGGTGTGGGTGAGTTTTCTGCTGGGTTACGCGGTCTCCGTACACACGGACGCGACGCCGGCGGGCGGCCCCAAGGCCGCCGCGGGCGGCTACGGCAAGCTGCCGCAGAAGGGGGCCGTGAAACCGCAAGCGCAGGAGGCGAAGAAAGGACCGAACTGAGCGCAAGTGTCATCGAAAACCTACGAGGAGGGTCTGATCATGAATGGGACCGCGAAGCATCGCATCGGTGTGGCAGGGTTGGTGGCAGCGGCAATGGTGGCTTGGGCGCCCGGGGCGCTCGCGAAATGGGTCAATCCGCAACTGCTGGTCACTCCGGAACAGCTGCAGAAGAACGTAGAGAAACCCGATTGGGTGGTGGTGGACTGCCGCGCCCTGGAGGCTTACCTCAAGGGTCACATTCCCGGTGCGATCAGCCTCGGCAAACCCTGCGGCTCGGCGCTGCGAGACCCGACCGCGCGCCTGCTCGAGGCGAAGCGCTACGAGGAAATCCTGAGCCGGGTCGGCATCGGCAACGCGAGCCACGTCGTGTTCTACCACGGCGACATGAAAGACCTGACCGACGCCACGGTCGCTTTCTGGATCATGGAATATCTGGGCCACGACAAGGTCTACGTGCTCAACGGCGGTCTGGATGCCTGGCGCAAGGCGGGTCTGCGCCTGAACGACAAGCCGGAAAAACGCGAGGCGGCCACGTTCAAGGCGAAGGTGGTCGCGAACCGTCTCGCCACGACCGACGAGGTGCTGAAGATCGCACGCGGGCAGGCGCGGGGCGTGCAGCTCATCGACTCCAGGACCGCGCGCGAATACAAGGGCGAGGACATCCGTTCGGTGCGCGGCGGCCATGTGCCCAACACGACGGTCAACATCTCGCATCTGGACACGCTGCCCAAGGTGAAGGACCCGAAGGCGGAGAAGCTGGTCGAAACCGCCTATCTCGATCCGGACATCGCGGCGAAAGCGTTCGAGAAACTGGACAAGAGCGCACGCGCGGTCGCGTACTGCCAGACCGGGACGCGTTCCACGCTGACCTATCTGCAGTTCCGGCTCATGGGCTTCAAGGACCCCGCGAACTGGGATGATTCCTGGCGCGTGTACGGGGCGAAACTCGACCATCCGGTCGCCGACGAGCAGTGGTTCGACTTCGCCAAGGTCAACTCCGAACTCAAGGCGCTCGACACGAAGGTGAAGGCGCTCGAAGCCGCGGCGCCGAAACCGGCCGCCAAATGAGCGCGGCAGCCGAGGCTGCGGCAATCGACCCCGGGCACAAGCGCTGGGCGTTGGGCATCGTCACCGCGCTGATCCTGATCAGCGCGGGCACCTATGCCTATCACGAGTATTACCTGTACCTGTCGGTCTACCTGTGGTTCGGCTTCATCTACGGGATGTGCCTGCAGTACGGGCGCTTTTGCTTTTCGTCGGCGTTCCGCGACCTGTTCGCCGTAGGCGTGCCGCGCATGGCGGTCGGCATCATGATCGCCATTGCGCTGTTCGGGTTGGTGGGCGCGTTCGTGAGCGCGACCGGCCTGAGCACCTTCCACGCCGCTCCCACCAGCGTGCATGCGGTGATCGCAGGCTTCATCTTCGGTGTCGGAATGTGCTTCTCGGGAGGCTGCGCTTCGGGATCGATGTACAAGACCGGGGAGGGCAACATGAACGCCCTCCTGGTGGTGCTCTCGATCAGCGTCACGCAGGCGATTTTCGTGGACGTGGGCGGCTGGACCAACGCGCTGGTGCCGGCATCCTGGACGCAGTCCGCGCTGGGCAAGGGGCTGCCCGCATCGATCACGGTGACGGACGGCTGGGTGGACCAGTACCTCGCCGGCTACGTCTGGGACCAGCCGGTGATGAGTTTTGCGACGCTGTTCGGCTGGACCGACAAGTCGGTGCTGGGCGCTTTCGTCGGCAATCTGCTCGTCGGCGTGGCGCTGCCCGGCGCTGCCCTGCTGGCAGTGGTCTACGCGTTCTGGTCGCGGCGCGGCTTCATGCGAAAGCGCGTGGCCGCGGGCGCCGCGCGCTCGGGCTGGCGCGATGAGCTGGCGGGCTACTGGGCGATGATCGTGGCCTCGAAGCGCACGGCGATCGCCGGGCTCGCTCTGGGCATCGCGGCCGGCTTGCACATGTATGCGACGCAGGGACTGCGCGTCAAGTTCGGCGTGCGCAACGCCGGGCCGCTGCTCGAGCGCATGGGGTCCGATTTCGGCCTGTCGGTGAACGGCACCGTGTTCGACCCCGGCTACTGGTACGTGACCACGCAGGAAGCGCAGTGGGTCGGCTGGGTGATGCACAAGCTGGGCTGGAACCAGCTGGACAACATCTATTTCGGCTTCAACAACGGCATTCCCAATCCGCTGATCAATCCCGCCGACTGGATGTCGATCGCGCTGTTCTTCGGCGCCGCGGTGATGGCGCTGCTGCATCGCGAGTTCAAGTTCAAGACGCCGACCCTCGAGACCGCCACCTGGGCGATCATCGGCGGTGCGCTCATGGGCATCGGTTCGCGGCTGGGACTGGGATGCAACGTCGGCGCGTTCTTCGTGCGCGTGTCGCAAGGCGACCCGTCGGGGTGGCTGTTCGGCGCCGGAATGGTCGGCGGCGCCTATCTGGGCGTGAAGTTCTTCAACTGGTGGACCGAGCGCCGCATGGCGCGGCAGTTCGCCTGAGCGCGGCCTGAGGGAAGGGAGACACGATGCACAACAGCCTCTGGAGCCTGTTCGCCGTCCTGGGCGCCGTGATGGGATTCCTCATGGGCTACGCGACCGCGCCGATGATCGAATCGGGCCTGATGAGCGGGCAGGGCGGCAAGGCGCCGACCCAGATCGAAACCCGCAAGGCGATCGAGCAGTACTACAAGGATCTCTACAAGGAGGAATGAGTTGACGACCCAGGCTGAGGCGCGCGCGGCGGGCGAAGCGGCCCGTGCCACCGGATGGACCGTCGTCGTGCTGGCGGCGACGCTCTGCGGCTTTGTCGCGGGATACGCAATTTCGCTTCGCACGGGGATCGAGCCGGGCTACTTCGAGGCGCCCGAGGCGGGCGGCTACGGGGTCGCGCCGGGCGGCCCCAGGATGAGCGAGGAGCTGAAGAAATATTACGAGGGGCTGGTGAAGTAAGCCGGGGAGCCGAGCGATGCGAAAAGTCCTTGTTGCGCTGGATGCCGCCAAGGGTTCAGCCGGATGCATCGATGCCTGCGTGCGGCTGTTTGCCGCCGCGCCGCCCCAATCGGTGATCCTGCTGCACGTGCTGCAGCTCGGCGGCGGCCCCACCTTGATGCACGAGCGCATGAGCGATACCGAAATCGAGACGCTCAGGGAGGAACTGGGCCGCACCGAGGCGTTCCAGCAGCTCGAGGCGAAGTCGCTCGCGCTGCTGGAAACGCATCGCAGGAAGCTCGCGCGGCGAGGCATTCGCGGCACCAGGCTGATCGTCAGGACCGGCCACGTCGCCGAGGAGATCCTCAGGACGGCGAAGAACGAGGGCGCCGAACTGATCATCATCGGCAACACCCGCGGCGCGATCGCGAAGCTGGTCATGGGCGACGTCGTCAAGGCGGTGACGAGCCAGGCCAGAGTGCCGGTCCTGCTGGCACGGTAGCGGGTCCCGCCCGATGCACGGCGAGGTCGTGATTCTCGGCGGCGGGCTCGCGGGGCTGGCGGCGGGCCACGCCCTGGCCAGTGCCGGACGCGACGTTGCGCTTTTCGAGCGCGATGGCGAGGTGGGCGGGCTCGCCCGCACCGTGGCGCATCGCGGACAGCGCTTCGACCTCGGCGGCCACCGGTTGCTGACCGACAGCGCGCGGGTGTGCGACCTCGTGCGCGAGGTGGTGCACGAGCCGCTGCTGCAGGTGCCGCGCTCGAGCAAGATCCTGCTGCGCGGACGCTACGTGGACTACCCGCTGCGGCCGCTGAATGCGGTTTGCGGCTTCGGAGCTCTGGCGAGCTTGCGCGCGTTGGGTGGCTATCTCGCCGCGCAGCTGGCGCATCGTGCCGGGTCGAAACCGCTGCAGAGCCTCGAGGACTGGGTGGTGCGGCACTACGGCCGGCCGCTGTTCGAAATGTTCTTCAAGCCCTACAGCGAGAAGGTCTGGGGCCTCGAGTGCGCTCAGATCAGCGCCGATTGGGTCGCGCAGCGCATCCAGGGACTTACGCTCGGTACGGCGATCCGGCGCTCGCTGTTTCGAGCGGCGGGCGCCGGGCCGCGAACGCTCACCAGCGAGTTTCTCTATCCCGCGCGCGGCATCGGCAGCATCGCCGGCGGCCTGCGGGCGGCGATCGCGGCGCAGCGCGGCCGCGTGCACACGCAAAGTCCCGCCACGCGCATCGTGCACCATGCCGGCCGCATCGGGCATGTCGTCGTGCGTCGGGGCGAGCGCAGCGAATCCTGCCAGGCGAACGAATTCATCTCGAGCCTGCCTTTGCCGGCGCTGGCGCGGCTGCTCTCGCCGGCGCCGCCGCCGGCCGTGCTCGCGGCGGCGACGCGATTGCGTTATCGCGACCTCTTGCTGGTCGCGGTGCGGCTCGCGCGCGAACGCGCCACGGACCAGACCTGGATCTACGTTCCCGGGCGGGAAACCGCCTTCGGCCGGCTGCACGAGCCGAAGAACTGGAGCCCGCAGATGGGCGCGCGCGGCGAGACGCTGCTCGTGGCCGAGCACTTCTGCTCGCGCACCGGAGCGCTCTGGCGAACCGATGACGACACGCTGCTCGAGCGCTGCATCGACGAACTCGCCGGGCTCGGCCTGATCGCGCGCAGCGAGGCACTCGACGGCGTCGTCGTGCGCGTGCCTTACGCCTATCCGGCGTTCGAGGTCGGTTACGCCCAGGCGAGTGCGACGGTGACCGACTATCTCGCGCGCTTTGCCAACCTGCAGGTGATCGGTCGCACCGGGGCGTTTCGCTACTACAACATGGATCACGCCATCGAGTCGGGTCTGCAGGCAGCCGACGCCATTGTCGCCCGCGCGGCGGCGGCCGGGGTCGCGCTGCCGCGGACCGGCACCGACGCATGAGGTGCGCGCTTATCATTCCGGCGTGGTCGCCGGAAGAGATCTTCCCGGCGCGGACCGCGCTTTCGCAGGTCAATTACTGGCAGCCGCTGGGGACGCTTTACGTCGCCGCCTGCCTGCTCGAAGCGGGTCACACGGTGAAACTGTTCAACGGCGCCTTGCTCGCGCACCGCGAGATTGTGCGGCAGGTCGGAGAATTCGGGCCTGAAGCGGCCGGGATCTACGCCACGGCTTTCGGCTGGCCCGGCGCCTTGCAGACCGCCGCCGACCTGAGGCGCGCGCATCCCGGGTTGTTCCTGTGTGCGGGGGGGCCGTACCCGATCGCAATGCAGGAGCGCTGCCTGCAGGACGGCGGCGAGGCGCTCGACGCGGTGGTCACCGGAGAGGCCGAGCAAACGCTGACCGAGGTCCTCGCATGCCTCGAGGGCGGTCGCGCGCTCGACGGGGTGCTGGGCGTTGCGTTCCGGCGGGGCGCACGGATCGTGAAGAACCCGCCGCGGCCGCTGCTCGAGGACCTGGATGCGCTGCCGTTTCCCGCGCGCCAGTTGCTGGAGGGTGCCGCGCGCTACCTGCCGCCGCCCGCGACCTACCGGCGCGCGCCGGTGGCGACCCTGATCACCTCGCGCGGCTGCGATCGCCGCTGCCTGTACTGCTTCCAGATCGACCGCGAGCGCAAGGCCGGCCGCCGCGGCGTGCGCCTGCGCAGCGTCGGCAACGTGCTGCAGGAAATCGAACATTGCCTGGCGCGGGGCTATCGCGAAATCAAGTTTCTGGACGATTCCTTCGCCGCCGACTACGGGCGCGCGCTGCAGATCTGCCGCGAAATCCGCTCGCGCGGCCTCGATTTCACCTGGTTCGCGTCGGCCTGCGCGAACCAGGTCGACGCGCCGCTCCTCGAGGCCATGCGCGAGGCCGGCTGCTGGGCGATCCTCATCGGCGCCGAGAGCGGCGTGCAGAAAAACCTCAACACGCTGCGCAAGGCCTGCACCTTGCAGCAGATTCGCGACGCGGTGCGCGCGGCCAGGAAAGCGGGCCTGCAAGTGAGCACGCCGTTCGTTTTCGGCATCCCCGGCGAGACTTTTGCCGAGGGCCTGCAGACCATCGAATTCGCGATCGCGCTCGACCCCGATCTGGCGAACTTCCATTGCCTGACGCCGTTTCCGGGGACCGACCTGCATGAGCGCGGCGCTCGCTACGGGCGTCTCTCGCCCGAGCTGAGGGACTATACGTATCAGGGCGCCGCTTTCACGCCGCATACGCTGACGCGCGCGCAGATCCAGCGCCTGCGCCAGACCGCGTTCCGGCGCTTCTACTCCCGGCCCGCGTTCCTGTGGCGCCGCCTGCGGTCGATCCGCAGCCTGCACGAGCTCAGGGCTGCGTCGCGCGGCCTGAAGAGCCTGTTCTGGCTGTGGGCTGCCGAGGGCCTTTTCCTCCGATCCGCAGGTACTCGCCCGCCAGCGCCGGATACAGCCGCGGATTGAAGAGGATGTTGGTGATGAAGTTGCACTCGTGCGTGCAGTGGCAGGCGCCGGAGGCGATGGCGCGTTGCGCCTCGGCGGCGGCGGGTGCGCGCAGCAGCCGCCGCAGGTCGTAGTCGTAATCGCGCACGTTGCCGAGGCTGCCGCTGAGCATCTCGCACGCAAAGACCTCGCCGGTCTCGCCCAGCACGAGGTTGAGGCGGCCGGCGTAGCAGGGCAGGAGCCGCCGCTGCGCGCTCCAGGTCCGGTGGATCAGGCGGCGCTGCAGCACGTCCTGGGCCGCTTTCAGGCGGGCGCCACGGAAGCGATACCGCGGCGCGTCGCGCTCGCGCAGGCGCCGCGCCAGCCGCGCCGCTGCGCGCTCGTACTTGCCGATGTCCAATTGCAGGTAATCCCGTTGGCGCAAATTGCCGCGCAGCAGCGAGATCGTGTGGCTGCAGGGTGTCGGCAGCGCGGCGACGAAATCCATGATGGCGTCCATCTGGTCCTGGTTGTGGGCGCTGAATACCGTGTTGATGCCGAGTTCGAAGTTCGGGTGGCGCTCGAGAAGCGGTGCCAGCAGGCGGTAGCTCTGCATCGCCCGCTCGAAGCTTCCCGGCGTGGCGCGCAGCGTGTCGTGCGCGGCACCGACGCCGTCGAGCGAGAGCTTGACCGCCACGACCGAGCGCGGACATTCGGCCGCGATCCGCTCGACGCGCTCGCGGATCAGATCGGGCAGCAGGCCGTTGGTCGAAAAAAGCATCACCGCCGGGCGGTTGTGCCGGTAAGCGAGGCGGGCGATGTCGACGAGGTCCGGGCGCAGAAAAGCCTCGCCACCCGAAAACGCAAGCCACAGCAGGCTGCCCAGAGGGCGTGCCAGCCGCTCGATCTCGTCCAGATCGAGTTCGGCGCCGGAGCCGGGCGCCGGGTCCGCGCTCTTCAGATAGAAGCAGAACGGGCAGTGCGCGTTGCAGCGCCGCGTGACGAAGAAAGTGAGCTGCAGCGGCCTGCGCTTCCAGGCGATCGCCCCGAGGTGGCGCAGCGGCGAGTGCATCATGCCGGTTTCGCTTTGCCGCGCGGCCGCGTGCCGTACAGCCACGCGCCCGACACAGCTCCCGCGCCCACCGCAACGGGGTAAACGAGCAGGTAGTAGAGCGTGGCCGCGGCGGCGAAACCGATGCCGTGCGCGCGCCGGAACGCATCGACCAGGCCGCGGTTGGCGCTGGCGTTCGCCACCAGCAGCGCGGCCGCGGCCACGATCCCGGCCGGAGCGGCGAACGCCAACCCCGTGACGAGCAGCGCCGCCCCGGCGCACCAGGCGCCGACATTGAGTTTGAGCAGGTGCGAGGCGGTGCCCGAATCGGCCAGCAGATCGCCGGCGCCGAGCGAGTAGCAGGTCCAGTAGCGCGCCTTGCGGTAGGCGTTGCGCAGCGATCGCGCGAACGAGTAGCGGAAAACGTGTCGCGCCTGGATCGCGGGGTTCATCACGAGCCGGCAGCCGCCGCGGCGCAGGCGGTGGCTGAACTCGACGTCTTCCAGGATCGGCAGTCCGTCTTCGGCAAATCCGCCGTGGCGCTGCAGGGTCCCCGGCGCGATGGCGAGCGCGTGCGTGGCCAGGTAGTCGGTGTGCGGCGCGTGCCGGGTTTCGAAGTGGTGGACGAAGACGGACTGGAAACGGTCGAAGAACGACGCTTCGGGCGCCACCGGCGTATAGGTGCCGCCGACCGCGAGGTCCGCTGCGCCGCCGAGCGTCGCCACGGCCTGCGTCACGGCGTCAGGCTGGAGCAGGCAGTCGGCATCGGTGAAGAACAGGACCTCGCCACGGCTTTCGCGCGCGCCCGCGTTGCGGGCTGCCGCCGCGCCGCGGCGCCGCGGCAGCGCGATCACGCGGCAGGGCAAGCGCCGGATCCGCTCGAGGGAGTCGTCCACCGAGCCGTCGTCGACGACGATCACTTCGAGCTTCGCGTGCTGCGAGGCAAGCGCCGCCGCCACGCAGCGCTCGATCGTCGCGGCGCCGTTGTGATTGGGGATCACCAGCGAAACGAGGGGATCCATCGCACCCGGATGGCGACCGATCGCGGGAAATGGTGCGTTTGCATCATTTCCATCGCTGTGTCGCTATAGTTAACTATAGCGCATTCGCGTCGACGTGGTCACCCGGATCGAATGGAACTCCAGTACCGGCATCGACACAGGAGTTTTTTCACGCGCGCCGAAGTGGCGCAACTCTTCGAGGTTGCGCCCAACACCGTGAACCGGTGGGTGCTCGGCGGCAAGCTCCCGAGCGTGCTGACCCCGGGCGGCCGCCGGCGTTATCCGATCGAGGCGGTGCTGCGACTGCTCGACCAGCTGACGCAGGGCGCGCGCCTGCCGGCGCGCCGCAAACGCAGCCCGCGCTGAGCTACAGCGGACGGCTGAACTCGCCGTGCGCGCAGTCCTGCAGCAGCCGGACGAGGTCCGCCGCCTTCATCTGCACCAGGTGCTCGTGATCGCCGGCCTCGAAGTAGAGCTCCTGCTGCTGCGCCAGGCTGTCATCCCAGAGCGTTTCGACACCGTAGGCCGGGCCGAGCGGCGGGATGGCGCCTGCATTGCAGTCGGCGAAAAGCCCGGCGGCGTCTTCTTCGCTCGCGAGGTGCACCGACCGGCCGGCCTGCCGCGAGAGCTTGGCGAGATCCACGTGGCGGCTGGCAGGCACGACAGCCATGATGAAATGGCTGTGCTCGAGATCGTCTTCGAGCATCACGGCCTTGGCCAGGCTGGTGGGGCGTATGTGCGCGACGCTGGCGGTGCGCAGGCTCGACACGGTGGGTTGATGCGTCACCACGTCGAACGGCGCCTGATGCTGCGTGAGGTACATCTGGACCGTATGAGCGATCGACATGAGCGTGTCTCCTCGGGAAGTGCTCAGTACGATCGACAATTCTCCGCCGTCAATGCCGCTGCCTGTTGCGCGAAATCAATGCGCGCTCAGAAAATTCGCGTACTGCAGCCGGCCGTCAGATCAGTCCCATGCCCTTGAGCACCGACAGCATCACGGCGGCCGCCACCACCGAGCCGATCTGGCCGCCGGTGTTGGCGCCGGCGGCGTGCATCAGCAGGTGGTTTTTCTTGTTGTAGCGCAGCCCTTGCGTCTGCACCACGCGCGCGGCCATCGGGTAGGCCGAAATGCCGGCGGCGCCGATGAGCGGATTCACCTTGCCACCGGTCAACCAGCACACCAGCTTGCCGAAGCCGACCCCGGCCACGGTGTCGAGGCAGATGGCGATGAAGCCGAGGCCGAAGATCGCGAGCGTCGTCGGTTTGAGGAATGCGTGGCCCTCCATCGTGGCGCCGATGGCCAGACCGAGAAACAGCGTCACGATGTTGGCGATCTCGTTTTCCGAGGCCTTCGTCAGGCGCGCGACCACGCCGGACTCGCGCATGAAATT
>SCUH01000054.1 GCA_004298295.1 Betaproteobacteria bacterium
GCTCAAGTCGACCTACACCGACAAGCTGCCGCGCATGGTGAACCCGCAGACCGGGCGCGTTCACACGACCTACTCGCAGGCCGTGGCCGTCACCGGACGGCTCGCCTCGACCGATCCCAATCTGCAGAACATCCCGGTGCGCACGCCCCAGGGACGGCGCATCCGCGAAGCTTTCATTGCGCCGCCGGGATGGAAGATCGTGAGCGCCGATTACTCGCAGATCGAACTCCGGATCATGGCCCACCTTTCGGGCGATGAGGGCCTGCGGCACGCGTTCGCGCATGACCTGGACGTGCACCGCGCGACCGCCGCCGAAGTGTTCGGCCTGCCGCTCGCGCAAGTCAGCGCCGACGAGCGCCGCACCGCCAAGGTGATCAATTTCGGCCTCATCTACGGCATGTCGGGCTTCGGCCTGGCGCAGAGCCTGGGCATCGAGCGCGCCACCGCGCAGGCCTATATCGACTCGTACTTCGCGCGTTATCCGGGCGTCAAGCGCTTCATGGATGCAACGCGCGAGCGCGCCCGCCGCGACGGCTTCGTCGAGACGGTTTTCGGCCGCCGGCTGTGGCTGCCGGAGATGAAATCGGGCTCGCCCGCGCGGCGCCAGGGCGCCGAGCGCGCAGCGATCAACGCGCCGATGCAGGGCACCGCGGCCGACCTGATCAAGCTCTCGATGATCGCCGTGCACGACTGGCTGGCGCGCGAAGAGCTGCAGACCCGGCTCATCATGCAGGTGCACGATGAACTGGTGCTCGAAGTGCCGGAGAACGAGCTGGAGAAAGTGCAGACGCTCGTGCGCGAGCTGATGCAGGGCGTGGCGCAGCTCGAGGTTGCGCTGGTGGTCGACGTCGGCGTCGGCGACAATTGGGACCAGGCGCATTGAGCGCCCGGTGGCGACCCGGCGCGCCGAGTCTCCGGGCAGGCGCCGCCGCTACTTCAGCGCCCCGAACACCTTGCGCAGGATCTCGCTGCCGGCCTTGACCGGATTCTCGCGGATCTTCTTTTCCTCTTCGGCGATCATGTAGAACAGGCCGTCCAGCGCCTTCTGCGTGACGTAGCTGTCGAGGTTTGCGTCCTCCTTCTTCACCAGACCGAAACGCGCGCCCTTCTCCGCGTAGCGGTTGTATTTTTCCGCCAGCTGCACTTTCTTGGTCGCCTGCTGCACGATCGGCAGGAACTTGCCGCGCAGCGGCTCCGAAGTGGTGCGCTTGAAGTACTCGGTGCCCGCCGTGTTGCCGCCGGTGAGGATGCCCTTGGCGTCCTGCAGCGTCATTTTCTTCACTGCGTCCACCAGCAGCGTCTTCGCCTCCGGCACCGCCGCCTCCGCGGCCCGGTTCATGGTAAGGATGAGCTCATCGGCGTACTGGCCCATGCCGACACCGCGCATCAGCTTCTCGTAGCGCTTGAGCGAGTCCGGCAGCGGGATCTTCACGGCGTCGTTGCCGAAAAAACCGTCGCGCCTGCCGAGCGCCGCGACCGCGGCCACCGAGCCCTTGTCCAGCGCGGCCTTGAGACCCGCATTCGCATCCTGATTGCTGATCTTGTCGAGCTGCGCGAGGGCCGATGCGTTGCCGAGCAGGGCCAGTGCCGCAGCCGCGAGTGCAGCGCGAAGCATCGATGTCATCGGATTTCTCCTCGCGGTTCGATGCTTCGCAGCTTAGCGCGCGAGCGGTGCCGCATGGAAAAAATGTGCTCCCGGAACTTGATCTATCCATCTGAAAACAGAACGTAATCCGCCGCTTCCTCGCGCTCGCTGCATGGCCGGGATGTACTTCGAAAGCGCTTGCGCGGCTCACGGCGCGACGGCTTGCGCTGCCACGCAGCAGCCCTAAGTCGCTGAATTCATTTCCGGACCTTGCCTTTCCGCGTCACGCAACGCGCGCTGGCACGCGCATTGCAACAGACAGGGCGAAGGGTCAGAAAACGAAATCACACGCTGGAGGATGTCATGAGAGCCACTGCAAACACCGCGACAGTCAGGAACTATCCCGTCATCGGCCGCGAATTCGAAGTCGTGATGCACGAGGCCGCGAACGCAGCGCGCACCGCCAAAGGCGCGGCGTGGCTGTGCACGGCACCGTTCATCGGTCTGGCCTATGTGGTCGCGCTGCCGCTCGCCGGACTCGGCGCCCTCGCGTGGTTCGCGCTGAAGGCGCTCGCGGCGCGCTGGAAGACCGCGGCGCGCGTCGCCAGGAACCTGGCGCTGTTCTTCGTCGCGCCGTTCGTGGGCCTCGCCTATGCAGTCGCCTTCCCGGTCGTCGGCCTCGGCATGCTGGCATGGTGGGCGCTACGCGCCGCAACCCGTCGCGGCGCGGCACGCTAGCTTGAGTACGCGAACGCGCGCGAAGGCACGGAGCCCGCGATGAACCGCAAACCCGATGTCCTGATCGTCGACGACGAAGAGGTCGTGCGGCGCAGCTACGCGAGGATCCTGAGCGGCGCGCAGTGCAATGCCGAGGCCGTGTTGAGCGGCGACGAGGCCTTGCGGGCGATGGAACGCCGGCCCTACGACGTCGTGCTGCTCGACCTTCGCATGCCCGGGACCGACGGCATGACGGTGCTTCGCACCATCAAGCAGAAATGGCCCGAGAGCGAGGTGGTGGTGATCACCGGCTTTCCGAGCATCGAAGGCGCCAAGGAATCGGTCCGGCTCGGCGCCTACGACTACCTCGCCAAGCCCGTGGGGCCGCAAGACGTGATCGGCGCCACGCAAGGCGCCGTGACCCGCAAGCAATGGGCCCTGCATGTAGTGCGCACCGAGCCGGGAGCGTGCAACGACGCCACTCGCCGCGCGCAGGCCACACGGCACGGCACGAACGCCTGCTGACCAACATTTCACTTCCCAAGGAGCCAGTCATGACGACGCTGAAGAAGATCCTGGTGGTAGACGACGATCCCGTGGTCGGCAAGAGCTTCGATCGCGTTCTTTCCGGCAGGGGCTATGCGGTCATCACTGCGCGCGACGGACAGGAGGCCCTCGACCGACTCGCGCGCGAGGACTACGACGCCGTGTTCACCGACATCAAGATGCCCGGCATGAGCGGCATCGAAGTCGCGGCACGCGTCAAGGCGACGCGCCCGTGGCTGCCGGTCGTCATCGTCACCGGATACGGCAGCGACGCCAATGAAGCGGCCGCCCGGAAGGCCGGCGTGACGGCGTTCCTGCGCAAGCCGCTGTCGCCCGAGATGATCGAGCAGAGCGCGCACGCCGTGGTACCCGAAAACGGGCCCGGTGCCGCCGCGGCGGCGGTTGCACCCGCGATGCCCGCCACGCCGCCGCCGGGCGTGCAATGGCGGCTCGGAACTTTCGCCAGAAACATCGGGCTGTTCTTCGCCGCGCCGTTCATCGGCCTGGCGTACGTCATCGCGTTGCCCTTCGTCGGTCTCGGCATGCTGGCCTGGCGCGGCTACCAGGCGCTGGCCAAGCGTGAGCAGGCGAAATAGTCGGTCAGCGGCCGGATTCCAGGGGCGCAAAGGCGTCCCTTTTTGCGTCTGAGCAAATGGCGCGGGGGGGCAGCGTGCAAGACTCGCCCCGTTCAGAGGGTATCGACATGAATTTCGTGCGCCAACTCTTCCTTGCCGCAGCTGCGCTCGCGGCGCTGGCGGCACTCCCCGCCGCCGCTGCACTGTCAGAGGAAGACAAGGGCTGCCTCGCCTGCCATTCGCAGGAGGGCCTGAAGAAGAACCTCGGCAAGGGCGAAACGCTTTCCCTGCACGTCGGCGGCGAGGCATTCGCGGGGTCCGTGCATGGCGAGCTGGGCTGCTCGGCCTGCCATGGCGACATCGATCCGAAGAAGCACCCGGGGCCTGGCAGGCAGATTGCCTCGGCACGCGAGTACGCCGTGGCAAAGGTCGAAGTGTGCACCCAGTGCCACGAGGACAAGGCGAAGCTGTTCGAGGGCAGCGTCCACGCCACGACGCTTCGCACCGGCAACCTCTGGGCGCCCGTGTGCACGGACTGCCACGGCTCGCACGCGGTGCGCGCCAAGGCGGCGCAGGAACCGATGAACGGCATCTCCTGCCGCAAGTGCCACGACGAGATTTTCGACGCCTATGCCGGAAGCATGCACGGCCTGGCGCGCGGCAAGGCAGGCCCGGTCAAGGCACCGATCTGTGTAGATTGCCACCGTGCGCACGACGTCAGTCCCGCCTCGACGGGAACGCGCCTGCGCGATGCCTGCCTCGGCTGTCATGCCGGCGCGCTCGCCGCGCACGAGAAGTGGCTGCCGAACACCAAGACGCATCTCGAAGCGGTTGCCTGCCCTGCCTGCCATGCCCCCGCATCGCAGAAGCGGGTCGACCTGAGGCTCTACGACCCCGCGACCAAGCAGCGCATGAGCGACGACAGCGGCCGCAGCCTCGATGCCAAGGCGCTCTGGGACCTGTTGCGCGGCGTCAACCGCGAAGGCGCACCGGCCAAGGCGACTCTGATCGGCCGCCTCGAAGTGCGCACCGGAGCCGAGTCCCACCTGCTGACCGGAAAGTCCAGGGCGATCAAGGACTGCGTGAGCTGCCACAGGCAGGGCGCGGACGCCTTCCAGAACGTCACCATCTCGATCATCGGCCCCGACGGCAGGCCGGTGCGCTACGAGGCGCAAAAGGACGTTCTGAGCAATCCGGCGTCGGTCGAATCGGTCAGCGATTTCTACGTCATCGGCGGCACGCGCATCAAGCTGCTCGATGTCTTGCTCGCGCTCGCGCTCGCCGCCGGCATCCTGGCGCCGATCGGCCACCTCCTGCTCAGAAAACTGCTGCGCAGGAAATCGACGGACCGCCCGCACGGCGGCAATCCGGCGCCCTAGACGGAAGGTTCGCCGCCATGCCTAAGCTTTACGTTCACCCGCTCCCGGTCCGGATCTGGCACTGGGTCAACGCGCTCGGCTTCATCGTGCTGATCCTGAGCGGCGTCCAGATCCGTTATGCGGACATCCTGGCCTTCCTGCCGTTCAGCCTGGCGGTGCAGCTGCACAACGGGGTCGGTTTCGCGCTGATCGGCAACTATTTCATCTGGCTGCTGTTCTATCTGTTCACCGACAAGATCAAGGTCTATCACCCCGATCTGAATCCGGCCCGCTACTATCGCGACGGCCTGCGGCAGGCCGTTTTCTACGGTTACGGCATCTTCAAGGGCCAGCCCAACCCGCACCATGTCAGCGTCTACCGCAAGTTCAACGCGCTGCAGAGCATCACCTACCAGATCATCATGATTCTGCTGGTACCGCTCCAGTTCTACACCGGGCTGCTGCTGTGGGACGTGAACGGATTCGCGGGCTCGATCGAGCTGTTCGGCGGCGTGCGCATGGTGAGCACCGTGCACGTGCTGCTGTTCATTTTCTTTGCCGCTTTCATCTTCATCCATCCCTACCTGGCGAGCCTCGGCCACACACCCTCGGCGCACTTCAAGGCGATGATCACGGGCTACGAGGAAGTCGAGGAAGAACCCGCCAAGGACGCTGCGCGCTGAGCGACTGGAAAGGGGCCGCGTCTGCGGCCCTTGGGGTGCGGCGCGGTTTGCGGCAGACGCTATCGCCTGACCCGCGGGTCGCCTGCGTAGCCGAGCGCTTTCCAGTCGAGGCGGCCGCTGGCGCCGTGGCAGTCGTTGCAGCCTAGCGCCTGGGCCCTCGGCACCACCATGTGGTTCACCTTCCAAAACATGTCGGTCTCTACGAAACCGTACTGGCCGCTGTAGGGGAGTCCCGCCAGCTTCATGCCGTTGGCGATCGCGCTGCCCCAGTCGTAGTTCTGCCAGTATCCGCCCGGTCCGAACAGGTGCGGCACGGCGATCACCTGGCCGCCGGAATCGTAGGGCTGCTTGCCGCGCATGCGCTTGAACGGCGTGATCCGGGCGTTCGCGTCGGCACGCTCGCCCTTCGGATAGTTGAGGTGCACCAGCTTGTCCGGATCGATCCTGTCGCCCATCAGGACGCGTTCGACGGCACCGTTGAACCACAGGTAAACCGGGCGCACATCCTTTTCCCATTGGAAGTCGCCCTTCATCTTGTCGTAGGTGGCGAGCCCGTAGCGGTCCCTGGTCACGGGCCGGTCCTGGCCCGCGGTCGACCAGTCCCACCACATCTTCGTCGGCAGCGTGCGGGCAAAGCTCGGCACATGGCAGCTCTGGCACGCAACCCGGGCCGCGTGCTTGTTGAGCAGGGGGTTGTTCCGGTGCGGCGTGCCGGCGTGGCAGTCGCTGCAGTCAAGCGTCTGGCGTGCACCTGCAACCGATACCGACATTGCCTTGCCGGGGATGACGTGCTTTTCCGACTTGTGGCACGCGGTGCACGACATGTCGGCGCCGTCCACCGCCATGTGCACGTCCATCGTGCGCGGCGGTTTCGCCATCGAGCTGTCGAGGTCGCCGTGCTTGACGTGATCGCCGCCGCCGCCGAAGAAATGGCAGGCGCCGCAGTTGTCGCGGCTCGGCTTGCCGACGCTCCTGGCCACTTTCTCCAGGTCCACCGCCGGCCAGATCTTGCCCGACTTGGGCGGGAACTCGATGTCCTTGTACGCAGGGTGCCCCGCGGCGGTCGGAAATTTCCGGTAACTGCCGGTGGTGTCGTGGCAGACGAGACAGTCGACGTTTTCCGCCTTGCCGAAATCGAACGATGCATCTTTCCAGCCGTAGCCGGCGTGGCAACTGGTGCAGCGCGGTTCGTTTGACGGCAACGCGATGCAGTAGTTGTTGACTGCGTTGAGCTTGCCGAGATTGAACTCCCTCGCCCCCGCACGCTGCCGCGAGCTCCAGGTCCAATGCACCGTCTTCATGAAGTCCCCGGCCTGCTGCGCGTGGCATTGCAGACACGCCCGCGTCACGTCGGAACCCGTTTGAAACGGCCCCTTCACCAGCGCCGCGTGATCGACGGCCGCTGCGGCAGGTGCGGCGAAAACTACTGCGGCAATCACACCCAAAATGCTGCCTCTCATGATCTGCCCCCTATGGCTGAACGGCGTGGCACGAGCCAAACTGTGCGCCCCCGCCAGCAGGGAGTCTTGACGCAGATCAGAGCATATTAGCTTTTGCTAATATTCTTTCGGCTCGTCGCCGGCCTCGCGCAGACGGATGCCGTGCTTTTTCATCAGCGCCTGGAAGTTGGCCCGCTGCATGCCGGTTTCCTCGGCGCTGCGCGTGACGTTCCAGGCATTGCGCCGCAGCGCCTCGAGCACGAAGGCCTTCTCGATGTGCTCGACCGACTTCTCGCGCGCCGCCTTCTTGATGCGCTTGAGCTCGTCGCCGGTCCTCGGCACTTCCGCGGCCGCCACCGATGATGTCGCCACCAGGTTCACCAAGTGCGCCTTGCGGATCACCTTGTCGGTGGCGAGGATCACGGCGCGGTGCACCGTGTTCTCCAGTTCGCGCACGTTGCCCGGCCAAGGGTGATTGAGCAGCACGTTCATCGCGCCATCGGAAATCTGGTTCACTTCCTTGCCCAGCTCGGCGCTGAACGTCTTCAGGAAATGGACCGCCAGCGCGGCGATGTCCTCGCGGCGCTCGCGCAGGGGCGGAATTTCGATCGGGAAGATGTTGAGGCGGTAAAACAGGTCGTCGCGGAAGCTGCCCTCCGCCACCATGGCGCGCAGGTCCCTGTTGGTGGCGGCAATCAACCGGATGTCGGTGCTCTGGGTGCGCGTGTCGCCAACCGCCTTGAACTCGCGCTCCTGGATCACGCGCAGGAGCTTGGCCTGGATCGCGAGCGAGATGTTGGCGACTTCGTCCAGGAACAGCGTGCCGCCGTTCGCGACTTCGAACAGGCCGCGCTTGCTGACGACGGCGCCGGTGAACGCGCCCTTGACGTGGCCGAAGAGCTCGCTCTCCAGCAGATTCTCGCTGAGCGAGGTGCAATCCACCGTGACGAAGGGCTGGTCCTTGCGCAGGCTGTTGTAATGGATCGCACGCGCCACCAGCTCCTTGCCGGTGCCGCTTTCGCCGGTGAGCAGCACCGTCGTGCTGGTCGGTGCGCAGCGCGCGACGAGGCGGTACATGGCCTGCATGCGCGGGCTCGAGCCGATGATGTTCTCGAAGCGGTACCTGGAGCCCGCCTCGGTCGTGAGGTTGACGTTTTCCTGCAGCAGGCGGCGCCGCTCCAGCGCCCGCTCCACCACCAGCTTCAGCTCGTCGGGATCGAAGGGCTTCGGCAGGTAGTCGAAGGCGCCGAGCTTCATCGAGCGCACCGCGGTCTCGATCTGCGACAGGCCGGTCACCATCACCACCTCGACGTCGGGATGCGCCTCCTTCACCCGCTGCAGCACCTCCAGGCCGTCGATCTGCGGCATCATGATGTCGAGGACGATGACGTCGTAGGGGGCGGAGCCGATTTTCTGCAGCGCCTCGGCGCCGTTGCGCGCCGCATCCACCGTGTAGTCCCCGCCGCCGAGAATGCGCAGGCAGCTGAGGACGACGATCTCCTCGTCGTCGACGACCAGGATCCGGCCCTTCATCGTCCGCTCCCTTCCTTGGCGTGCTCCTGCTGCGCCTCCGCGGGCGCGAGCGGAAGAAAGACGCGGAACGTGGAGCCCTCGCCGACGCGACTCTCGACCTCGATCAGGCCGCCGTGCGCCTCGACGATGCCGTGGCTCACCGACAGGCCAAGCCCGGTCCCTTTGCCGACCTCCTTGGAGGTGAAGAACGGATCGAAGATGCGCTTCAGGTTCTTCTCCGGTATGCCGCAACCGGTGTCCGCGATCGCGATTTCGGCCATCGGCACGGCCGCGGCCCCGACGGCGGGGCTCTTCGGCTCCGGCGCGCGCCGCGTACGGATTGTAATGCGGCCCTTCTGGCCGATCGCGTGCTGCGCATTGACCAGCATGTTCATCACCACCTGCTCGATCATGTTGGTATCCGCCCAGACCTGGGGCAGCGCGGGGTCGAGCTCGAGCCGGATCTCGATATCCTGCAGCTGCGCCGGCTGCTCGACGATGTGCACCGTACCCTCGATCAGCCGGTTGAGGTCGGCGAAGTTCCTTTCCGGAGCCTTCTCCCGGGCGAAATCCAGCAGCCGCCGGATGATCGCGGCGCAACGCCTGGTTTCCTTGATGACCAGATCCAGGTCCTCGGCCTCGGCGCTGCCATCGGGCAGATTCTTGCGCAGCAGGCTGGTGAAGGTGAGGATGCCCGTCAACGGGTTGTTCAGTTCGTGCGCGATGCCCGCGGCGAGCAGGCCGACGGAGGCCAGCTTCTCGCCGCGCACGGCCTCGGCCTCGGCGACGCGCAACGCCCGGGTTCGCTCCTCGACCCTGCGCTCGAGCGTCTCGTTCCACCGCTGCAACTCCTGCTGCGAGGACCGCAGCGCCTGCGTCATGCTGTTGAACGAGCCCGCCAGCCGCCCGAACTCGTCGTCGCTGCGCACCGGGATCGGTTTCTCGAGATTGCCTTGGGCGATGCGCTGGGCGCCGGCCTCGAGGTCGCGCAACGGCCGGTAGATCAGCCGGTGCACGAACACGCCCACGGCGAGGGCCACCAGCAGGACGAAGCCGAGCGAGAGCACGAGGATCGCCGTGGCGCCGGCCTGCATGCTGCGGTCGATCTCGTCGAGCGAGTAGACGATGTCCAGCACCCCCAGCACGGTCTGCGATTGCTTGTGCACGTGGCACGCCGCGTTGTAGCAGGACGGCTCGTTGCGGATCACCTCCATGCTGGCGAGCATGCGCCGGCCGTCCGCGGCCTCGAAAATCCGCGCCCGGCCGCTGCTCGGCAGGTTTACCGCGGGACGCTCGCTCTGGTGGCACATGAAGCAGCCTTCGGCACTGCGGTCGACCTTCAGGCCGAGCTCGTTGGTGTACGTCGAATCGATGATCACGCCTTCCTTGCTGAAGATCCTGACGCGGTCGATGTTG
>SCUH01000055.1 GCA_004298295.1 Betaproteobacteria bacterium
GATCGCGATGGCGGCGCGCGAGAAGCTCGACAACCTGATTTTCATCGTCAACTGCAACCTGCAGCGCCTGGACGGGCCGGTGCGCGGCAACGGCAAGATCATCCAGGAGCTCGAGGGCGACTTCCGCGGCGCCGGCTGGAACGTGATCAAGCTGATCTGGGGATCGTACTGGGACCCGCTGCTGGCGCGCGACAAGGATGGCATCCTGCGCCGTGTCATGGAGGACACCGTCGACGGCGAATACCAGAACTACAAGGCGAACGACGGCGCCTACGTGCGCAAGCACTTCTTCGGCAAGCACCCGAAGCTGCTCGAAATGGTGTCGCGCATGTCCGACGAGGACATCTGGCGCCTGAACCGGGGCGGCCACGACCCGCACAAGATCTATGCCGCCTACGCTGCCGCCGTGAGGCACAGGGACCAGCCGACCGTGATCCTCGCCAAGACGATCAAGGGTTTCGGTCTGGGCAAGCAGGGTGAGGCGAAGAACCCGACGCACCAGCTGAAGAAGGTCGACCTGGACACGATCCGGCACGTGCGCGACCGCTTCAACATCCCGATTCCGGACGACCGGCTCGAAGCGCTGCCCTTCTACGTGCCGCCGGCGGATGCGCCGGAGATGAAATACCTGCATGAGCGGCGCCAGGCGCTGGGTGGCTACCTGCCGCAGCGCCGCGCCAAGGCCGATGCCGCGCCGCCGGTTCCGCCGCTCGCGGCGTTCGACGCGGTGCTGAAGGGCTCGGGCGAGGGGCGCGAGATTTCGACCACGATGGCCTTCGTGCGCATTCTCACCGCGCTGATTCGCGACAAGGAGATCGGCAAGCGCATCGTGCCGATCGTGCCCGACGAGGCGCGCACCTTCGGCATGGAGGGCATGTTCCGGCAGCTCGGCATCTACTCGAGCGAGGGACAGAAGTACGAGCCGGTCGACAAGGGCCAGGTGATGTACTACCGCGAGGACAGGGCAGGCCAGATCCTCGAGGAGGGCATCACCGAGCCCGGTGCGATGTCCTCCTGGATCGCGGCGGCGACCTCGTACAGCCACTCCAACCTGGCGACGGTGCCGTTCTACATCTTCTATTCGATGTTCGGCCTGCAGCGCGTGGGCGACCTCGCGTGGGCTGCGGGCGACCAGCGTGCGCGCGGGTTCATGCTCGGGGCCACTGCGGGACGCACGACGCTCAACGGCGAAGGCCTGCAGCACGCGGACGGGCACTCGCACATTCTGTCGTCGGTGATTCCCAACTGCGTCTCGTACGACCCGGCGTACGGCTACGAACTGGCGGTGATCATCCACGACGGGCTGCGCCGCATGGTGGCCAACCAGGAGGACGTGTTCTATTACATCACCGTCATGAACGAGGCCTACGAGCACCCGGCGATGCCGGAGGGCGCCGCCGACGGCATCCTGAAGGGCATGTACCTGCTGCGCGAATCGCGATCGAAGGCGAAGGCGCGCGTGCAGCTGCTCGGCTGCGGGACCATTCTGCGCGAGGTGCTCGCGGCAGCCGAGCTGCTCGAAGCCGACTGGGGCGTGGCGGCGGACGTCTGGAGCGCGACCAGCTTCACCGAATTGCGGCGCGACGGCCTTGCCGCGGAGCGCTGGAATCTGCTGCACCCGGAAGCCGTGCCGCGTGTGCCCTATGTCGCGCAGTGCCTGGCAAAGCGTGCAGGGCCGGTGGTCGCGGCGAGCGACTACCTGAAGGCATTCGCCGACCAGATTCGCGCCTTCATTCCCGCCGGGCGGCCCTACAAGGTGCTCGGCACCGACGGGTTCGGCCGCTCCGATTCGCGCGCCAGGCTGCGCTACTTCTTCGAGGTGAGCCGGCATTTCGTCGCGCTCGCGGCGTTGCGCGCACTGGCCGACCAGGGCGAGCTCAAGGCGGGCACGCTCGCGCAGGCGCTGGCGAAGTACGGCATCGATCCGGCCAAGCCGGACCCGACCGCGGTATGAAAGAGGTCCGCGTCCCGGATATCGGCGACTTCAAGGACGTCGCCGTGATCGAGGTGCTGGTGAAGCCCGGCGACGCGGTGGCGAAGGAACAGTCCCTCGTCACGCTCGAGTCCGACAAGGCGACGATGGAGATTCCCTCGCCCGAGGGTGGCGTGGTGAAGGCAATGAAGCTCAAGGTCGGCGACAAGGTTTCCGAGGGGGCGCTGATCCTGATCCTCGAGCCGGCCGGCGCTGCCGCGCCGCAGGGGAGCGAATCCGTGCCCCCGGCGCCGGCTCCGGCCGCGACGGCCCCGCCCGCCGCCGCCGCTGCCCCGCCCGAGTTGCCGCTCGCGCCAGCGGCGCATCCGCGTCCCGTGCCGCGCGAGCCGCGCGAGGAAATCGTCTCCAAGCCGCACGCCAGTCCCTCGATCCGCCTGTTCGCGCGCGAGCTCGGCGTCGACCTCGCGCGCGTGCAGGGCAGCGGGCCGAAGGGGCGCATCCTGAAGGAGGACGTGCAGGCCTTCGTCAAGGGCGCGCTCTCGGGGGCTGCGCCCGCAAGGGCGGCGCCCGCGCCGGGGGCGCCGTTCGGCGTGCTGCCCTGGCCGGAGATCGACTTCGCCAAGTTCGGCCCGGTGGAGCTGAAGCCGCTGTCGAGGATCCAGAAGCTTTCCGGTCCGAACCTGCACCGCAACTGGGTCTCGATCCCGCACGTGACGCAGTTCGAGGAGGCCGACATCACCGACCTCGAAGCGTTCCGCAAGTCGAACACGGCCGAAACCGAGAAGCAGGGCTTCAAGCTCACCATGCTCGCCTTTCTGATCAAGGCCTGCGTCACGGCGCTCAGGCAGTACCCGCAGTTCAACAGCTCGCTCGACAAGGGCGGCGAGAACCTCGTCATCAAGAAATATTTCCACATCGGCGTCGCGGTGGATACGCCGGAGGGCCTCGTGGTGCCGGTGATCCGCGATGCCGACCGCAAGGGCGTGTTCGACCTGGCGCGCGAGCTGGGCGACGTTTCGAAGCTGGCGCGCGAGCGCAAGCTCAAGCCCGGCGACCTGCAGGGCGGCACGTTTTCTATCTCGAGCCTGGGCGGCATCGGCGGCACGGCGTTCACGCCGATCATCAACGCGCCCGAGGTGGCGATTCTCGGCGTTTCGAAGTCGCACCTGCGCCCGGTGTGGAACGGCAAGGCGTTCGCCCCGCGCCTGATGCTGCCGCTGTCGCTTTCCTACGATCACCGCGTCATCGACGGCGCCTCGGCCGCGCGCTTCACCGCCTATCTGGCGAACGTCCTTGCCGACATCCGCAGGACACTCTTGTGAGCACGATCACGGTCAGGGTGCCCGACATCGGCGACTTCAAGGAGGTCGCCGTGATCGAGGTGCTGGTGAAGCCCGGCGACGCGGTGACGAAGGAACAGTCGCTGATCACGCTCGAGTCGGACAAGGCGACGATGGAGATTCCGTCGCCGGAAACGGGCGTGGTGAAGGACCTCGCCGTAAAGCTCGGTGACAGGGTTGGCGAGGGCTCGGCGATTCTCTCGCTCGAAGTCGCGGCCGCTACGGCGGTCCCGGCCGCAGCGCCAGTGGCAGCGGCGGCGGTGCAGACGCCGGCCGGCGCCGACGTCGAATGCGACGTGCTCGTCCTTGGCGCCGGACCGGGCGGCTACTCGGCGGCCTTTCGCGCCGCCGACCTGGGACTGAAAACCGTTCTCGTCGAGCGCTATCCGACGCTCGGTGGCGTCTGTCTCAACGTCGGCTGCATTCCGTCCAAGGCGCTGCTGCACACCGCGGCAATCATGGACGCGGCGCGCGGCCTGGCCGATCACGGCATCGCATTTGCCGAACCCGCAGTCGATCTCGAGAAACTGCGCGGCTTCAAGGACCAGGTCGTCGGGAAGCTCACGGGGGGCCTCGCGCAGATGGCCAAGGCGCGCAAGGTCACGGTGCTGCAGGGTGTGGGCCGCTTTGCCGATGCGCATCATCTTGCGCTCGCCGCGGGCGAAGCGAAGAAGACGGTACGCTTCGCGAACGCCATCATCGCCGCGGGCTCGCAGGCGGCGAAACTGCCTTTTCTGCCCGAGGATGCGCGCATCGTCGATTCGACCGGAGCGCTCGAGCTGCGCAGCCGACCTAGGCGCATGCTCGTCATCGGCGGCGGCATCATCGGCCTGGAGATGGGGACGGTGTATTCGACCCTCGGCGCGCGGCTCGACGTGGTCGAAATGCTCGACGGCCTGATGCTCGGCCCCGACCGCGACCTGGTGGCGGTATGGCAGAAGTTCAACGCGCGCCGCTTCGACAACCTGATGCTGAAGACGAAAACCGCAAGGGCCGAGGCGACGCCGGCGGGCATCCAGGTCTGGTTCGAGGGCGAGAAGGCACCGAGCGGGCCGCAGCTCTACGACCTGGTGCTGGTTTCGGTCGGCCGCACGCCGAATGGCCGCAGCATCGGCGCCGAGAACGCAGGCGTGCAGGTGGACGAGCGCGGCTTCATCGCGGTGGATTCGCAGCTGCGCACGAACGTTGCGCACATCTACGCCATCGGCGACGTCGCGCGCCACCCGATGCTCGCGCACAAGGCGGTGCACGAAGGCCACGTGGCGGCCGAAGCGGCCGCGGGCCGCAAGTCGCATTTCGACGCGCGCGTGATTCCGTCGGTGGCCTACACCGATCCGGAAGTGGCGTGGGTCGGCGTCACCGAAGACGAGGCGAAGAGAGAAGGCCGGAAGCTCGGCGTCGCCAAGTTTCCGTGGGCGGCTTCGGGGCGCGCCATCGCCAATGCACGCGACGAGGGGTTCACCAAGCTCCTGTTCGATCCCGAGACGCACCGCCTCGTCGGCGGCGGCATCGTCGGCACCGGGGCCGGCGACCTGATCGGCGAGCTCGCGCTCGCGGTCGAAATGGGGGCGGACGCGCTCGACATCGGCAAGACCATCCACCCGCATCCCACCGTGAGCGAATCGATCGGCATGGCGGCGGAACTGTTCGAGGGCGTCTGCACCGACCTGCCGCCGCCGAGGAAACGATGAGCCGGGACGAACTGAAGGCGCTGGTCGCGCGCGAGGCGCTCAAGCATGTCGTCGAGGATGCGGTGGTCGGCGTCGGCTCGGGCTCGACGGTGAATCACTTCATCGACGCTCTGGCGGCGATCAAGGGCCGCATCGAGGGCGCGGTGGCGGCCTCGGAAGCGAGCGCCGAACGCCTGAAAAAGCACGGTATCCGCGTCTTCGATCTGAATTCAGTGAACGAGCTGCCGGTCTATGTCGATGGCGCCGACGAGGTCACCGAGCACCTGCACATGGTGAAGGGCGGGGGCGGCGCATTGACGCGCGAGAAGATCGTCGCCGCGGTGGCGAAGCAGTTCGTCTGCATCTGCGACGCCTCCAAGCTCGTCGGCGTGCTCGGCAAGTTTCCGCTGCCGGTGGAAGTGATTCCGATGGCGCGCAGCCACGTCGGGCGCGAGCTGCGAAAGCTCGGCGCGCACCCCGAGCTGCGCGAGCACTACAGGACCGACAACGGCAACCTGATCCTCGACTGCCACGGCCTCACGATCCTCGATCCGCCCGCGCTCGAGGCGGAGCTGAACAACATCGCGGGCGTGGTGACCAACGGAATCTTCGCGCGCCGTCCTGCGGACCTGCTGCTGCTCGCCACGCCCGAAGGCGTGCAGGCGCGGCGTCGGAAGCGCTAGCTCCTGGGCGGGACGTAGCCCGCGGCCTGCTCGGCGCCCTCGCCGAAGAAATGCTTTTCCATCTGCTCGGCGAGGTACTTGCGCGCGCTCGAATCGGCGAGGTTGAGGCGGTTTTCGTTCACCAGCATGGTCTGGTGGCGCAGCCACTGCTGCCAGGCCTCCTTCGAGACCTGCTCGTAGAGGCGCTTGCCGAGCTCGCCCGGAAAGGGCGGGAAGTCGAGCCCTTCGGCCTCGCGCCCGAGCTTGATGCACTGCACCGTTCTGGCCATCGTCTAGACCCGCTTGAGGAATACCTTGGAACCGCGGCGCCAATTATAGAGTGACTGGCGCCGCTGCGGCAGCGCCGACACGTCGGCTGCCTTGAAGCCTTGCGCCAGAAACCAGTGCGCGGCGCGCGTCGTGAGCGCGAACAGGCGCCGGATCTTCTGCGTGCGGGCGCGCGCTTCGCAGGCCTGCAGCAGGCGCTCGCCGTAGCCCGCGTCGCGGTATTCCGGCGCCACCGCGAGGCAGGCGAGCTCGGCGCTCCTGTCGTCGGCGAACGGATACAGCGCCGCGCAGCCCAGGATGACGCCGTCGTGCTCGATGACGTGAAAGTTGCCGATCTCGCGCTCCAGCCGCTCGCGCCCGCGCTTGACCAGCGTGCCGTCCGCTTCCAGCGGCTCGATCAGCGCGAGCATCCCGCCCACGTCCTCGATGCGCGCCGGGCGCAGCTGTTCCAGCGGGTCGGCGGTGATCATG
>SCUH01000003.1 GCA_004298295.1 Betaproteobacteria bacterium
ACTGATACTCAGCATGGAGGGACAGGTGCTCAAGGAGATCCAGCTCTCCAAGGAGCGCACGACCATCGGCCGCAAACCGCACAACGACATCCAGATCGACAATCTCGCGGTCAGCGGCGAACATGCGGCGATCGTTTCGATCCACAACGACTGCTTTCTCGAAGACCTGGGCAGCACCAACGGCACGCAGGTCAACGGCCAGGCGGTGAAGAAGCACTTCCTGCAGAACAACGACCTCATCGAGCTCGGCAAGTACAAGCTGAAGTACGTGCAGGAAATCGCGCCGGCCGCGGCGGCCGCGCCGGCCGTCGAGAAGGCCGATTTCGAAAAGACCATGGTGCTGCGGCCGTCCGCGATGCGCGCCGCGGCGGAGCAGGCCAAGGCGATGGCGGCGGCGGGCGCCCCCGCGGCAACGGCCGACGCGATGCGAGCCGCCGCAGTCAAGCAAGCCGCCGCCACTGCGGCGGCGAGCGGAATTGCGGAGCGGGAAACCAGGGCGGCACCGCCCGCGCCGATCGCTGCCCCGGCGGCACCCCCGACGCCGGCGAAGCCCGTAGCGCAACCGGCCACGTCGGCGGCTCCCGCTCAGACTGCGCCATCGGCAGCATCGGTGGCACCGGCAGCCCCGACAGCACCGGCGCCCAGTGCGGCGCCGAAGCCGCTGGCTGCCGCGATCAAGCTGCTATCGGGTGCGAACGCCGGCAAGGAACTCGAGCTCTCGAAACCGCTCACCACCCTCGGCCGGCCCGGCGTCCAGGTGGCGGTGCTGACACGCCGGCCGCAGGGTTATTTCATCACCCACGTCGAGGGCGCGCAGCAACCGGCAGTGAATGGCCAGGCGATCGGCACCGCGGCGCATGCGCTCAAGGATCACGACCTGATCGAGATCGCCGGCATCAAGTTGGAATTCTTCCTCAAGGGCTGAGCGCCCTGCGCGCCTTGCTTCCGGCCGCGCCCGTCCCGCCGCGCCTGTCCGCGTGAAACAGCACATCGTCCGGATCGCGCTCGGGCTGGCCATTGCGCTGTTCTTCCTGGGGCACGCGAGCCAGCTCTACAACGTCGGCTTCATCACCCAGGTCGACAACATCATCTACGACGCGCGGCTGGTCGTCACCATGCCGCGCACGGTCGACGAGCGCATCGTGGTGCTCGACATCGACGAAAAGAGCCTGCAGGAGCTTGGCCACTGGCCGTGGCCGCGCGATCTCATGGCACGCCTCATCGACACGCTGTTCGACAAGTACGGCATCGCCATCCTCGGTTTCGACGTCGTGTTCGCCGAGGCCGATTATTCCTCCGGCATCCGCACGCTCGACCAGTTCGCGCAGAAGGACCTGAAGGAAGTCCCGGGTTTCGTGCAGGCGTTCCAGAAGATGCGCCCGCAGCTCGATTACGACGGGCTGTTCGCGAAGAGCATGCGGGGCCGGCCGGTGGTGCTGGGCTACTACCTGAACGCGGAGGCCGGTGCCAAGCGCATCGCGGCGATTCCGGAGCCGGTGCTGCCGAAGGGCACCTTCACGGGGCGCAACATCGGTTTCACCTCGTGGGACGGCTACGGCGGCAACCTGCCGGAGCTGCTCAAGAGCGCGGCGAGCGCCGGGCATTTCAACCCCTACACCGACCCCGACGGCATCGTGCGGCGGGTGCCGATGCTGGTCGAGTTCGATGGCGCCTATTACGAGGCGCTGTCCCTCGCCATGATGCGCACGCTGCTCGGTTTTCCCAAGGTCGAGCCGGGTTTCCCGCCCGAGCGCTTCGTGCACCGGGGCTACTCCGGCCTGGAATGGATCAAGGTCGGGCCGCTGGAGATTCCGGTGGACGACACGGTGAGCGCGCTGGTGCCCTACCGCGGCAACAAGTTCAGCTTTCCCTACGTTTCGCTCGCCGACGTGGTCGCCGGGCGCGTGCCGCCGGAAAAGCTGAAGGGACGCATCGCGCTGGTCGGCACCACCGCCTCGGGCCTGCAGGATCTGCGCTCGACGCCGGTGGCGAGCGTCTACCCCGGGGTCGAAGTGCACGCCAACGTCATCTCGGGAATGCTGGACGGCAGCATCAAGAAGAAACCGCCGTACATGCTGGGCGCGGAGGTGATCCTGCTGCTCGCGACCGGCGCGACGCTCGCGTTTCTGGTGCCGATGCTCTCCGCCCTCTGGGCGTCGGCGGCCGCGGCGGGAGCTCTGGCGGCCAACGTCGGGTTGAGCATCGCGATGTGGACCGAGGTCCACACGGTACTGCCGCTCGCCACCGCGGTGCTGATGATCGGCACGCTCTACACCGTGAACATGGCCTACGGCTACTTCGTCGAATCGCGCTCCAAGCGCCAGTTCACCGAGCTGTTCGGCCAGTATGTGCCGCCCGAGCTGGTGGACAAGATGGCGGCCGACCCCGGCAAGTACAACATGGAGCCGCGCGCCGCCGAACTCACGATCCTGTTTTCCGACGTGCGCGGGTTCACCAGCATCTCCGAGGCGCTCAAACCCGAGGACCTGCGCGAGTACATCAACGAGTACCTGACCACGATGAGCCAGATCATCCGCGCCGGCCATCATGGCACGCTGGACAAGTACATCGGCGACGCGATCATGGCGTTCTGGGGCGCGCCGGTGGACGATGCGCAGCACGCGCGCAACGGCGTGCTCGCCGGACTCGCGATGCAAATGGAGTGCAAGGCGCTGAACGAGAAATTCACGGCGCGCGGCTGGCCGAAGCTCAAGATCGGGGTGGGCCTGAACAGCGGCAACGTGCGCGTCGGCGACATGGGCTCGCAGATCCGGCGCGCCTACACCGTGATGGGCGACGCGGTGAACGTCGCTTCGCGCCTGGAGGGGCGCACCAAGGTCTATGGCGTCGGCATTCTGGTCGGCGAAGCGACGCGCAATGCGATCAAGGACATGGTGTTCCGGGAGGTTGACCGCATCAAGGTGAAAGGCAAGGACCTGGCGATCACGATTTTCGAGCCGCTCGGCCTCGAGACCGAGGTCGAGCGCGGCCGCGTCGAGGAGCTGAAGCTCTGGCACCAGACGCTGCGCGCCTACCGCGCGCAGCAATGGGACGCGGTCGAGCTGAACCTGCTCAACCTGCAGCGCATGAGTCCCGACTGCGAGCTCTATCACCTCTACGGCGACCGGGTCGCCGCGTTCCGCCGTAACGCCCCGCCCGCCGGCTGGGCCGGCGTCACGGCGTTCGACGAGAAGTAGGAGGCGGCCGACATGCGCCTGCGCGTGCTGGGGTGTTCGGGCGGAATCGGCGGGCGCCAGCTGCGCACCACCTCGTTCCTGATCGACGGCGACATCCTGCTGGACGCCGGTTCGGGCGTGGGCGACCTGTCGCTCGCGGAGCTGACGCGCATCGACCACGTCTTCGTGACCCATTCGCACCTGGACCACGTCACCTCGATCCCGTTCCTCGTCGATACCGTCGGCGGCATGCGCGCGAAGCCGATCACGGTGCACGCGAGCGCCGCGACCGTCGAGATTCTGAAGAACCACATCTTCAACTGGTCGATCTGGCCCGATTTCAGCGAGATCCCCACGCCGCAGGCGCCGTTCATGCGCTACGAAGAGATCGAGACCGGCCGCACGGTGACCATTTCGGGGCGCGCCTTCACGCCGCTGCCGGCGAACCACACGGTGCCCGCGGTCGGCTACCACCTGGACAGCGGCAAGGGCAGCCTGGTATTCACCGGCGACACCGGGCCCAACGACAACCTGTGGCGCATCGTCAATCGCATCGGCAACCTGCGCGCGCTGATCATCGAGACGGCGTTCTCCAACAAGGAGCGGCAGCTGGCGGAGGTGTCCAAGCACCTGTGCCCGTCGATGCTGGCCGACGAGCTGCGCAAGCTCGAGCGCGACGCCGATATCTGGGTGACGCATCTCAAACCGGGAGAAATCGAGCTCACGATGCAGGAAATCGAGGAGTGCGTGGGCGAATTCAGTCCGCGCATGCTGCAGAACGGACAGGTCATCGAGTTCTAAAGTGGATTCCGCCAGCGAGAACCGGGACCGGGCAGCGGACGAAACGCGCCTGGCGCGCCTCGCACCGCTGGCGGCGCTGTCGCCGGCGAGACTGGCGGAACTGGCGGCCGCGACCCAGTCGGCGCGCGCGGCGCGCGGCAGCGATCCGCTGGCCGAGCACGGCGCGAAGGAGCACACCGTGTTCCTGCTGCGCGGCGAGATTCTGCTGTTTTTTGCGGGCGGCGGCTCGCTCGTGGTGGTCGGCGGCAGCGGCGACGGCCTGCATCCGCTCAACCGCCGCCAGGCGACGGTGGTGCGCTCGAAGGCCATCACCGATCTGGAGTTGCTGCTGATCGACGACGATGCGTTGGACATCGCCATCACCTGGGACCAGGTCGCGGCCGGCGGCGGTGCCCCGGCCGGGGCGATCCGCGAAGCCGTGCGCAGCGATGCGCGCGTCGGCTCCGGCGCGTTCTCGCTCCAGAACCTGAGGCACGGGTTCTTCGCGCAGCTGCCGGCGGCGCGCATCGAGGAGCTGTTGCGGCGATTCGAGCGCGTCACGGTACGGCGCAGCGAGATGGTGATCCGGGAAGGCGACGAGGGCGACTGGTTCTACGTCATCGAGTCCGGAAAATGCCAGGTCGAGCGCATGGTCGGCGGGGTCCGGGTTGCGGTTGCGGAGCTGCGCAGCGGCGATACCTTCGGCGAGGAGGCGCTCGTGTCGCAGGCCAAGCGCAACGCCAGCGTGACGATGCTCGCGGACGGCGAATTGCTGCGCCTCGCCAAGAGCGATTTCACGGAACTGCTGGCCGAACCGCTGTTGCACCGCGTCGGCTGGGCCGCGGCCTGCGACAAGGTGGCGGGCGGCGCCGTGTGGCTCGACGTGCGCTATCCGTCGGAGTACCAGCATGACCGGCTGGCCGGCGCGATCAACGTTCCGCTGAGCGAAGTGCGCAACAGCTTCACGGTGCTCGATCCGGCCGCGGAGTATGTCGTCTATTGCCAGAGCGGACGGCGCAGCTCGGCGGCGACGTTCCTGTTCGCGCAACGCGGTTTCAAGGTCTGGCTGCTCGAAGGCGGCCTGTGGGCGGCGCAGCGCGCCAGCGCGCTCTGAAGCGGCGCCCGCGCGGCGCGCGCCTCGTCGGCGCGGTTGAAGCCTCGCGCGCCCGGGTCTAGGATAAACTGTTTCATCCCCGGGGCGAGCCCCCGGTCCGGAGGAGCGTAATGAGCGCCGTACTCAGCCAGCAGTCCAGCACGCAGCCCGACGTCAGCGCGCGGCTGGCGTCGCAGAAGCAGCTGCAGGTCGTCACCAACAAGATCCACGCCACCAGCAACATCGACGAGATCATGCTGGAGCTGAGCGCGGAAATCTGCACCCTCTTTAATGCCGACCGGCTGACGATCTATTCGCTCGCCGAGGACAAGCAGTCGATCGTCTCGAAACTGAAGACCGGGCTCAACTCCTTCAAGGACCTGAAGCTGCCGGTGGCGGAGCACTCGATCGCGGGCTACGTCGCGCTGTCGCGCAAGATGGTCAACATCCGCGACGTCTACGACGACACCGAGCTGAAGGCGATCAATCCGAACCTGCGCTTCCTGCAGGAGGTGGACAAGCGCACCGGCTACCGCACCAAGCAGATGCTGGTGGCGCCGATCATGGACGTGCAGGCGCAGGAACTGGTCGGTGTCATCCAGCTGATCAACAACAAGGCCGGCATGCCGTTCGGGCATATCACCGAGGAGGGCGTCGCCGAGCTCGCGCAGACGCTCGCCATCGCCTTCAAGCAGCGCCAGCGCCCGCAGGCGGTGCGCACCAAGTACGCGTTCCTCATCACCGACGCGGTGCTCTCGGCGGGCGAATACGAGCTGGCGGCGCGCCAGGCGCGCAAGAAGGCGCTCGACATCGAGCAGATCCTGATCGAGGAGTTCCAGGTCCGGATCCCGGCGCTCGGCCAGGCGCTGTCGAAGTTCTTCGGCGTGACCTACGAGCCGTTCAAGCCCGAGCGCCTCAAGCCGCTCGACCTGCTGAAGAACCTGAAGCGCGAGTACGTCGAGCAGAACCAGTGGCTGCCGATCGACGACGCCAAGGAGGGCCTGGTGGTGCTGTGCCTCGATCCCGAGCGGATCCGCAGCTCGCGCATCGCCGCCAACGTCTTCCCCAAGGCCAAGATCGTGTACCGGGTGACCACGCAGAAGGAATTCCGCGAGACGGTCAACCAGTTCTACGGCGTCGAGTCCGTGGACACGGGCGACATCGGCGACATCCTCTCGGGTCTCGACGACGAGACCGGCGAGGCGGCGGACAGCATGACGGCGGACGAGGTTTCCGCGGCGGCCGACAACGAGCTGGTCAAGCTGGTCAACAAGGTCATCATCGACGCCTACAACCAGGGCGCCACCGACATCCACATCGAGCCGTACCCGGGCAAGGCCAAGACCGAGATCCGCTTCCGCAAGGACGGCGCGCTGGGACCGTACATCGAGGTGCCGGCGAGCTACCGCAACGCCATCGTGGCGCGCATCAAGATCATGTGCGACCTCGACATCTCGGAAAAGCGCAAGCCCCAGGACGGCAAGATCAAGTTCAAGAAATTCGGGCCGCTCGACATCGAGCTGCGCGTGGCGACCATACCGACGCAGGGCGGCGTCGAGGACATCGTGATGCGGGTGCTCGCCGCGGGCGAGCCGATCCCGCTCGAAAAGCTCGGCCTCACCAAGCTGAACGAGCAGAACCTGAAGAAGACCGTGGAGAAGCCCTACGGCCTGTTCTTCGTCTGCGGCCCGACCGGATCGGGCAAGACCACGACGCTGCATTCGGTGCTCAAGTACCTCAACACGCCGGACACCAAGATCTGGACCGCGGAGGACCCGGTCGAGATCACGCAGAAAGGCCTGCGCCAGGTGCAGGTGAACAAGAAGGCCGGGCTCGACTTCGCCGCCGTGATGCGCGCGTTCCTGCGCGCCGACCCGGACATCATAATGGTCGGCGAGATGCGCGACAAGGAGACCACGAGCACCGGCATCGAGGCCTCGCTCACCGGCCACCTGGTGTTTGCCACCCTGCACACGAATTCGGCGCCCGAGTCGATCATCCGCCTGCTCGACATGGGGATGGATCCGTTCAACTTCGCCGACGCGCTGCTGGGCATCCTGGCGCAGCGCCTCGCCAAGCGCCTGTGCTCGTGCAAGCAGCCCTACACGCCCGAGCCCGCCGAGGTGAAGTCGCTGCTCAACGAGTACTGCGAGGAGCTGCAGAACACCGAGACCTTCAAGCGCGACCCGAAGGTGGCGATGGAAAGCGTCTACAAGGATTGGCTGAAGAACTACGGCAACGAGCGCGGCCAGCTGACGCTCTACAAGACCGTGGGCTGCGACAAGTGCGGCGGCAACGGCTTCAAGGGCCGCTGCGGCCTGCACG
>SCUH01000056.1 GCA_004298295.1 Betaproteobacteria bacterium
GAGTTCGGCGAGATCGGCGTCGACAACGCGATCATCGAGAGCGGCGACGAGCAGATCGTCGAGATGAACAACGGCTGCATCTGCTGCACCGTGCGCGGCGACCTGATCCGCATCCTCGGCAACCTCAAGCAGCGGCGCGAGCAGGGCGCGCTCAACTTCGATCGAGTCGTGATCGAGACCACGGGCATGGCCGACCCCGGTCCCGTGGCGCAGACCTTTTTCACGGACGAGGAAATCGGCAATTACTACCTGCTCGATTCGATCCTCACCGTGGTCGACGCCAAGCACGCCCCGCAGCAGCTGGACGAGTTCCACGAGGCCCAGGAGCAGGTGGGATTTGCCGACCGCATCCTGCTGTCGAAAACCGATCTGGTCGCGCCGGCCGAGGTCGACGCGCTCGTCGAGCGGCTGCGCCACATGAATCCGCGCGCGCCCGTGAAGCCGGTGCATTTCGGCGCCGCGCCGATCGGCGAAATCCTCGACATCCGCGGCTTCAATCTGAACGCCATTCTCGAGCTGGACCCGCAGTTCCTGAACGACATCCAGCACGAGCACCACGACCAGGTCGAGTCGTTCGTGTTCCGTTCGGACAGGCCGTTCAACGGCGACCAGCTGGAGCAGTTCCTCTCCGGCATGATCCAGGTCTACGGCCCGGACCTGCTGCGCTACAAGGGCGTGCTGTGGACCCGGGGCAATCCGCGCCGCGTCGTGTTCCAAGGGGTACACATGATGATGGGTGGCGACCTTGGCAAGCCCTGGGCGAAGGGCGAGAAGAAACAGTCGGTGATGGTATTCATCGGCAAGAAGCTGCCGAAAGACCTGTTCGTCGCCGGCCTGGAGCAGTGTCTGGTACAGAAATGAGCCGTCGCCGTAGTTCTGGCACAATGATTGCATGAGCATCGCGCGGCCCCTGCGGATCCTGCTGGCACTGATGCTGCTGTGCGCGCAGCAGCTGGCGTTGGCGCACCAGGTCTGGCATCTCGGCGACCAGAGCGGCCAGCCGGCGCAACAGCAGCTGTGCGACAAGCACGACGCGCTCGGCACCGTGGGTGGCGCGCTGCATGGCGCCGCCATGGCGCCGCTCGGCGAAGAGGCGGCCTTCTTCTTTGCCGTTCGGCCAGCCTGCGTACCCGCGGCTTCGACGCCCGGTCTCGCCCCCGCATCCCGGGGCCCCCCCTCGCTCTGCTGAATTGCCGTGCCGGCGCGCGCCCGCAACCGGGCGCGCTTTTGCATCGCCATTTCAGAGGGAGCAGGACATGTCTGCTAGGACACTATGTGTCGTGGCGCTCGCCTTGGCATGGAGCGCGTCGCTCCCCGCGCGCGCGCAGGACGCGGAGTTGAGCAGGATCCGCGAGGAGATCAGGCAGCTCAAGGAGGCTTACGAGAGGCGCATCCAGGGACTGGAGAACCGGCTGGCCGAAGCGGAAGTCCGCGTCGCGAAGGCCGGGCAGGGCGCTGTGCGCACAGATCCGGCCGTCGCGCAGCCGGGCACGCGCGCGGGGGGAGAGAATGCGTTCAATCCTGCGATCTCGCTGATCCTGCAAGGAACAGCCGCGCGCAGCTCGCAGGATCCGGCCGCCTATCAGATCACCGGCTTTGCGCCCTCGGGCGGCGAGGTGGCACCGGCAGGCCGCAGCTTCAGCCTCGGCGAGTCGGAACTCGTGCTGACGGCCAACATCGACCCGTATTTCCGCGGCCTGCTGATTGCCGCCCTCACCCCTGAGAACGAGGTCGAGGTCGAAGAGGCGTCCTTCCAGACGCTCGCGCTCGGCCACGGCCTGACGCTCAAGGGCGGGCGGTTCTTGTCGGGCGTCGGTTACCAGAACGAGGTCCATCAGCACTTCTGGGACTTCTACGACGCGCCGCTCGCGTACAAGGCGTTCCTCGGAGGACGGCTGAACGACGACGGCGTGCAATTGAAATGGGTCGCGCCGACCGAATTGTTCGTCGAGCTGGGTGCGGAACTCGGCCGCGGCCGCGGTTTTCGGTCGACCGAGCAAAGCAGGAACCGCGCGGGCGCATGGAGCCTCTTCGCGCATGTCGGCGGCGATATCGGAGCGAGCACCGCGTGGCGGGCCGGACTTTCCCACCTGCGGGTTTCGCCCCGCGAGCGCGCGTTCGAGGACGCCGATTCGCTCGGCAATCCGGTGAGCCAATCGTTCAGCGGCACAAGCAAGCTGTGGATCGCCGACTTCGTGCTGAAGTGGGCGCCGGGAGGCAATGCCACAGCCACCAACTTCAAGCTGCAGGGGGAATACTTCCGCCGCACGGAGTCGGGATCGCTCATGTACGACGACTCGGCGCAGGCGGTGCCGCAGTTCGGTGCGAGCTTCACGGACGACTACCGCAGCCGCCAGTCCGGCTGGTATCTGCAGGGCGTGTACCAGTTCATGCCGCGCTGGCGCTTCGGCTATCGCCACGACCGACTGGATTTCGGCAGTGTGAACAACCGCATCGTCGCCAGCGGACTCGGACCTGCGGCCGCCGACTTTCCGCTGCTGATGAGCGCACACAATCCGACGCGCAATACTCTGATGCTCGACTGGAGCCCGACTGAATTCAGCCGCCTGCGGTTGCAGCTTGCCTCGGACCGCTCGCGGCTGGGCGTGACCGACAACCAAGCGCTCATTCAATACATCTTCAGCCTGGGCGCGCACGGCGCGCACAGGTTCTAGGAGGGCGCCATGCGAATCTTCCTGCTTCCGATGCTGCTTGGCATTGCACTGCCCGTGTCTGCCGCGCTCAACATCTTTGCCTGCACGCCCGAGTGGGGTGCGCTCGCGACGGAGCTCGGCGGCGACAAAGTGAACGTCTATACCGCGACCACGGCACTGCAGGATCCACATCGCATCGAGGCGCGGCCCAGCCTGATCGCGCGCGCTCGCAGCGCCGACCTCATCGTGTGCACGGGTGCCGAACTCGAAATCGGCTGGCTGCCGCTGGTGCAGACGCAATCCGGCAACCCGAGGGTCCAGGTCGGGCAGACGGGCTACTTCGAGGCCGCAAACCAGGTTCCGCTGCTCGAAAAACCGGCGCGCCTCGATCGCTCCATGGGCGACGTGCACCCCACGGGCAATCCGCACGTTCACCTCGACCCGCGCAACATCGCAAGAATTGCGGCGGCGCTGGGCGAACGCATGGCGAAGCTCAATCCCGGCGAAGCGACGCACTTCGGCGCACGCACAAAATCGTTTCTCGAGCGCTGGCGCGCGGCGAGCGCGCGCTGGGAGAAGGAAGCGGCGCCGCTGAAGGGCATGCCCCTCGTCGTCTATCACCGGAACCTGACCTACCTGATCCATTGGCTCGGCATGCGCGAAGTCGCCGCTCTCGAACCGAAACCCGGGCTGCCGCCGACCACGGCGCACCTGAGTGAGCTGCTGGCGGGTCTCAGGCAAAATCCCGCAAAAGCGGTGGTGCGCGCGGCTTACAACGACCCGCGCGCCGCAGAATGGCTCGCCGAACGCGCCGGGATTCCTTCGGTGCTGGTGCCGTTCACGGTCGGCGGCACGGAGACGGCCAGGGACCTGTTCGGACTGTACGACGACACCCTCGCGCGGCTGCTCGCGGCAGTCAAATGAGCGCGGCGGCGATCGACTTCAGCATCGTCTGGCCGGCTTTCGTCGCCGGACTGCTCGTCACCGCGACGCACGTGCCACTCGGCGTGCAGGTGCTCAGTCGCGGCATCGTGTTCATCGATCTCGCCGTGGCACAGATTGCCGGACTCGGCGTCGTTCTCGGCGACTGGCTCGGCTTCGAGCCACAGGGCGGGGCGGTGCAGACCGCGGCGCTCGCTGCCGCGCTCGCGGGCGCGCTGCTCCTCAACTGGACCGAGCGGCGCTGGCCGGAGGTGCAGGAGGCCGTGATCGGGGTGACTTTCATTCTCGCAGCCAACGCCGCGATTCTGCTGCTGGCCGCCAACCCGCACGGTTCCGAGCACTTGAAGGATTTGCTGGTCGGCCAGATCCTGTGGGTGAGCCCCGGGCGCCTTGCGCTTGCAGCGCTCGTCTACGCGGTTCTGCTCTGGGTCTGGTTCGGCCGCGCCGAGCGCATTGGCCGGGCGGGCTTCTACGTCGTGTTCGCCTGTGCGGTCACGGTCTCGGTGCAACTCGTCGGCCTATACCTCGTCTTCACGACCTTGATCGTGCCGGCGCTTGCCACGCGCTTTTTCGTGCGCTGGCGTCTCGCGGCGAGCTACGTGCTCGGGGCGCTCGGATATGCGGCGGGACTTGCGCTTTCCATGGTTTCCGATCTGCCCGCCGGGCCCCTCATCGTCTGCACCGTGAGCGCGTTGGGAATCGGGATGTTCACACTCGGGCCGGGCCGCGTGCCAGTCTAGAATATGATTTTCCGGAAGGCCCAGCCATGGAGCAGTGGCACGGCACGACCATCCTTTCCGTGCGGCGCGGGGCGAGCGTCGCCCTGGGCGGCGACGGCCAGGTGACGCTCGGCAACGTCGTCATCAAGGGCGGCGCAAAGAAGGTGCGGCGCCTGTACCAGGATCGCATCCTCGCCGGCTTTGCCGGAGGCACGGCCGACGCGTTCACGCTGTTCGAGCGTTTCGAGGCGAAGCTCGACAAGCACCAGGGCAACCTGATGCGCTCGGCGGTGGAACTGGCCAAGGACTGGCGCACCGACCGCATCCTGCGGCGCCTCGAGGCGATGCT
>SCUH01000057.1 GCA_004298295.1 Betaproteobacteria bacterium
CCCGATGTCGGTGTAGATGATCGCCTCGACGCCGTAGTCTTCGAACTTCTTCGCCAGATCGACCACGTCGTGGCCGGTCATCTTCGACCAGCCCTCCACCGCGACCTTGCCGTCCTTGGCATCCAGGCCGACGATGATGTGGCCCGGAAACGCATAGCAGGCGTCGTGCAGAAACCCCGGGTTCTTGACCGCCGCCGTACCGATGATGATGTAGGCGACGCCGGCGTCGAGATAGTTCTCGATCGTGTCGAGATCGCGGATGCCCCCGCCGAGCTCGATCGGCGTCGTCGCGCCCACGGCGCGGATCATGTCCCCGATCACCTTGTGGTTCTTCGGCCGGCCGGCGATCGCGCCGTTCAGGTCGACGATGTGCAGGCGCCGCGCGCCCTGCTCCGACCAGTGGCGCGCCATCGCCACGGGATCCTCGGAGAACACGGTCGCGGTGTCCATGCGCCCCTGCTGCAAGCGCACGCAGTGTCCGTTCTTGAGATCGATGGCGGGAATGATCAGCATCGGGGTGCCCGGAGGCGATGACTCACCTCAGAGCCGCGCTGCCGCAGTCACGGTTGCCAGTGAATGAAATTGGAAAGCAGCTGCAAACCGGCAGCTTGGCTTTTTTCCGGATGAAACTGTACGGCAAAAATGTTGTTTCGCGCAACCGCACACGTAAACGCGAGACCGTAGTCGGCGCTGCCGCAGCGCAACCCCGCCTCGGCCTCGTCCGCGTAGTAGCTGTGCACGAAGTAAAAGCGCGCCCCGTCCGCGATGCCCTGCCACAGGGCGTGCGGCGCCGCCTGGCGCACCTCGTTCCAGCCCATGTGCGGCACCTTGAGGCGCGCCCCGGTGGCGCGGTCGGCGAGCGGCTCCGGAAAGCGCCGCACGGCGCCGCGCAGGATGCCGAGCCCGCGAGCGCCGCCCTCCTCGCTCCGCTCGAACAGCATCTGCAGGCCGATGCAGATGCCGAGAAACGGGCGGCTGCGCGCAGCATCGATCACGGCGCCGCGCAGGCCGCGCGCGTCCAGCTCGCGCATGCAATCCGGCATCGCGCCCTGCCCCGGAACCACGACGCGCTCGGCGAGCGCGATGGCCGCGGGATCGGAGCTCACCTGCACCTGCGCGTGCGGCGCCACGTGCTCGATCGCCTTGGACACCGAGCGCAGGTTGCCCATACCGTAGTCGACCACCGCGATTCTCAAGGCGCTTTTCCGGGAATTTGCGGCGCCGCGGCGCGGCGCCCGTTGCTCTCAGAGGGTACCCTTGGTCGAGGGGACGCTGCCGGCCGCGCGCGGGTCCAACTCGACCGCCATGCGCAAGGCGCGTGCGAACGCCTTGAAAAGGGTCTCGCACTGGTGATGCGCGTTCACACCGCGCAGATTGTCGAGGTGCAGCGTGACCTGCGCGTGATTCACCAGGCCCTGGAAGAATTCGTGCACCAGGTCGACATCGAACTCGCCGATCAGGCCGCGCGCGAAGCTGACGTGGTACTCGAGCCCGGGCCGGCCGGAGCAGTCGAGCACCGCGCGCGACAGCGCTTCGTCCAGCGGCACGTAGGCGTGGCCGTACCGGCGCACGCCGGACTTGTCGCCGAGCGCCCGCGCGAGCGCCTGGCCGAACGCAATGCCGACGTCTTCCACCGTGTGGTGCGCATCGATGTGCAGGTCGCCCTTCGCTTGCACTTCCAGGTCGAGCATGCCGTGGCGCGCGACCTGATCCAGCATGTGCTCCAGGAACGGAACGCCCGTGGCGAACCGGCCGGCGCCGCTGCCGTCGAGGTTGAGCCGGACGCGGATCTGCGTCTCCTGGGTGTTGCGCACGACTTCTGCCGTTCTCATGCCAGCGCCTCTCGCAATGCGTTCAGCAGTATACGGTTTTCCTCCGGCGTGCCGACCGTGACGCGCAGGCAATGCGCCAGCATCGGGTGCGTACCGTGGAAGCTGCGCACCAGCACGCCCTGGCGGTACAGCCCGTCGAAGGCGCGCACCGCGTCGGGCACGCGCAGCAGAAAGAAATTCGCCTGCGACGGAAACACCGTCACCCCGGACAGCCCGGCGAGCGCTTCGCCCAGGCGGCTGCGTTCCGCGCAAATCGCCTCGGCCTGCGCCTCCAGGACCTCGAGATGCTCCAGCGCAAACGTCGCCGCCACTTGGGTGAGCACGCTGACGTTGTACACCTGTCGCACCTTGTTGAACTGCGCGACCCATTCCGGTCGGCCGGCGAGATAGCCGAGGCGGATTCCCGCGAGTCCCAGCTTGGAGACCGTTCGCATCACCACCAGGTTGGGAAATTCGGCCAGCCGCGGCAGAAAGCTGCGGCGCGCGAACACGTGGTAGGCCTCGTCGAGTACCACGAGACCTTCGCTGGCGCGAATCACCGCCTCGACGTCCGCCTCGGGATAGAGCACACCGGTCGGATTGTTGGGATAGGCGATGAACACGAGCGCAGGCCGGTGCGCACGCAGCTCGGCCAGGAACGCCTCGCGCCTGAGCGCGAAATCGGCGGTCAGCGGCACGCCGACCGGCGTCATTCCGGAAAGCGTGGCGTTCATCCGGTAGACCACGAAGGTCGGTTCCGGAAACATCATCACGGCGCCGGGCCGCGCCAGCGCGTAGGTGACGATCTGGATCAGGTCGTCGGAGCCGTTGCCGAGCAACAGCTCCATTCCGGCCGGGACCTGCATCTTGCGCGCGAGGAGCTCGCGCAGCCGCCGCCCGCCGGGGTCCGGGTAGCGGTTGATTTGCACCTCCGCCAGCCTCGCGGCGAGCTCACGCCGCAGGGTTTCCGGCAGGCGATACGGATTCTCCATGGCGTCGAGCTTCACCATGCCCTCGGCCTCTGCCACGGCGTAGGCCTTGAGCGCCAGGATCTCGGCGCGCACCAGCTGTTCGGGCGCGAGCGGCATGGCTCAGCCGGTGCGCATCTGCGCCGAGCGCGCGTGGGCGGGCAGGCCTTCGCCCTCGGCCAGTGTCGCCGCCAGTGCGCCCAGGCGCGCCGCCCCGGCGCGCGAAACTGCGATCACGCTCGAGCGCTTCTGGAAATCGTAGACGCCGAGCGGCGACGAAAAGCGCGCCGTGCCCGAGGTCGGCAGCACGTGATTCGGGCCCGCGCAGTAATCGCCCACCGCCTCCGAACTCCAGCGTCCGAGAAAGATCGCGCCGGCGTTGCGGATCGCGGCCAGCAGTGCCCGCGGATTCTCGACCGACAGTTCGAGGTGTTCCGGCGCGACGCGATTGGCAATCTCGCAGGCCTCCTCGAGGCCGCGGGTCTGGATCAATGCTCCGCGCCCCGCCAGCGAGGCTTCAATCACCGCGCGGCGCGGCATTTGCGGCAGCAACTGCGTGATGGCTGCCTGCACCGCATCGAGGAAGGCGCCATCGGGCGAGACCAGGATCGCCTGGGCGGCCTCGTCGTGTTCGGCCTGCGCGAACAGGTCCATCGCGATCCACCGCGGATCGGTGCCGCCGTCGCAGATGACGAGGATCTCCGAAGGCCCGGCGATCATGTCGATGCCGACCTCGCCGAACACCTGGCGCTTGGCCGCCGCGACGTAGGCGTTGCCGGGGCCGACGATCTTGACCACGCGCGGCACGCTCTCGGTGCCGTAGGCGAGCGCCGCCACCGCCTGCGCGCCGCCGATCGCGATGACGCGGTCGACGCCGGCGAGCGCCGCCGCCGCCAGCACCAGCGTGCTGCGTGCGCCGCCCGGCGCCGGGCTCACCATGACGAGTTCGCGCACCCCGGCCACCTTGGCCGGGATGGCATTCATCAGCACCGACGAGGGATACGCCGCCTTGCCGCCCGGCACGTACAGGCCGACGCGCTCGAGCGGCGTCACGCGCTGCCCGAGCGTCGTGCCGTCGTCCTCGGCGTAATCCCAGGATTGCGCCAGCTGGCGCTCGTGGAAGCGGCGCACGCGCGCCGCCGCCTCTTCCAGCGCGGCGGTCTGCGCCGCGGGCAGCGCGGCGCGCGCCGCTTCGAGCGCGTCGCGCGGCACTTCCAGCTCCGCGAGCGAGCGTGCCTCGATGCGGTCGAAACGCCGCGTGTACTCGAGCACCGCGGCATCGCCGCGTCGGCGCACGTCCGCGACGATCGCGCGCACCGCGGACTCGACGGCCTCGTCCTGCGCCGCCTCGTAGCGCGTCAGCGCCGCCAGCAGGGCGTCGAAACCGGGCTCGCGCGTCGACAGCCGCCGCAGCTTCACCGCACGGCCCCGGCGAAGGCCTCGATCAGCGGCTGCAGCCGCGCGCGCTTGGTCTTGAGCGCCGCCGGGTTGACGATGAGCCGCGCCGACACCGGCATGATTTGCTCGATCGCGACGAGGTTGTTGGCGCGCAACGTCTGCCCGCTCGACACCAGATCCACGATCGCGTCGGCCAGGCCGACGAGCGGCGCGAGCTCCATCGAACCGTAGAGCCGGATGAGGTCCACGTGCACGCCCTTGGCGGCGAAATGGGCGCGCGTCGCGTGCACGTACTTGGTGGCGACGCGCAGGCGCGCGCCCTGGCGCACGGCACGGGCGTAGTCGAAGCCGCGGCGCACCGCGACCATCATGCGGCAGGCGGCGATGCCGAGATCGAGCGGCTGGTACAGGCCGGCGCCGCCGTGCTCGGCGAGCACGTCGAGTCCCGCGATGCCGAGGTCGGCGGCGCCGTACTGCACGTAGGTCGGCGCATCCGAGGCCCGCACCACGATCAGGCGCACGTCGCGGCGCGCCGTGGCGACGACGAGCTTGCGCGAGCGTTCCGGATCCTCGCGCGGCGCGAGACCGACGCGCGCGAGCAGCGGCGCCGCCTCCTCGAGGATGCGTCCCTTGGACAATGCGATGCTGATGCCAGCCAACTCAGAAGTTCCCGGTCGTGGCGCGCCGCCGCGGCGCGCCGTGGTTGCTCAGTTTACCCGCTCGACGCGCGCGCCGAGCGCCGCGAGTTTCGCCTCCAGCGACTCGTAGCCGCGGTCGAGGTGGTAGATGCGGTCGACCAGCGTTTCGCCGCGGGCCACCAGCCCGGCGATGACGAGGCTCGCCGAGGCGCGCAGATCGGTCGCCATCACCCGCGCGCCCTGCAGCCGCTCGACGCCCTTCACCACCGCGGTATTGCCCTGGATCGCGATGTCGGCGCCGAGCCGCTGCAATTCGAGCGCGTGCATGAATCGGTTCTCGAAGATCGTCTCCGTGATCAGCGCGGTGCCGCGCGCCACCGCATCCAACGCCATGAACTGCGCCTGCATGTCGGTGGCGAAACCCGGATAGGGCGCGGTGCGCACGCTCACCGATCGCGGCCGGCCGTCGATCTCGATCTCGATCGAGTCCGCGCCGAGCGCGAGGCGCGCGCCCGCCTCGCGCAGCTTCTCGAGCGTGGCATCGAGCGTCGCGGGCGCGGCGCCGAGCAATTTCACCCGCCCGCCGGCGGCGACCGCCGCCGCCAGAAAGGTCCCGGTCTCGATGCGATCCGGCATGACGCGGTGCGCCGCGCCGGCGAGCGAGCGCACGCCCTCGATGCGGATGACCGCGCTGCCGGCGCCCTCGATTCTCGCCCCCATCGCGCACAGGCAGCGCGCCAGGTCCGCGACTTCCGGCTCGCGCGCCGCGTTCTCCAGCACGGTGACGCCCTCCGCCAGCACGGCCGCCATCATCAGGTTCTCGGTTCCCGTCACGGTGATCAGGTCCATCACGATGTGCGCGCCGCGCAGCCGCCCGGCGCTGGCATTCATGTAGCCGTGCTCGATCTCGATCTTCGCGCCCATCGCCTGCAGGCCCTTGACGTGCTGGTCGACCGGGCGCGCACCGATGGCGCAGCCCCCCGGCAGCGACACGCTTGCCCGGCCGCAGCGCGCGAGCAGCGGCCCCAGCACCAGCACGGAGGCGCGCATGGTTTTGACCCGTTCGTAGGGCGCCAGCGGGTTCGCGATGGCGCGCGCGCGCAGCTCGAGCCGCCCGTCGCGCTGCGCGCCCACCTCGACGCCAATGTCGGCCAGCAGCCGCGTCATGGTGCGCACGTCCATGAGCGCCGGCACGTTGCTGAGTTCGAGCGGCGCGTCGGTGAGCAGCGTCGCGCACAGGATCGGCAGCGCGGCGTTCTTCGCGCCCGAGACGCGCACTTCGCCCTCGAGCGGCCGTCCCCCGGTGATGCGCAGCTTATCCACCGCTGCGCCACTCCTGCGGGGTGAGGGTCTTCATCGACAGGGCGTGAATTTCCTCGCGCATGCGCTCGCCCAGCGCCTGGTACACGAGCTGGTGGCGCTGCACGCGGCTGCGGCCGGCGAAGAGGTTAGACACGATCAGCGCCTGGAAATGCTGGCCATCGCCGATCACCTCCAGGTGCTCGCACGCCAGCCCCGCCGCAATGCCCTGTTGCACGCTCTCGATCGTGACCATGTCAGCCTCTCAGTTTGTAGCCCGAGTGCAGCAGCCGCAGCGCCGCAACCCACAGCACGGCGAGACTCGCGCTCACTACGGCCAGGCTCGCCTGCGGCGCGAAATCCGACTGGCCGAAGAAGCCGTAGCGAAAGCCGTCGATCATGTAGAAGAACGGGTTGAGGTGCGAAAGCTCCTGCCAGAACCCGGGCAGCGAGTGGATCGAATAGAACACGCCCGAAAGGAACGTCAGCGGCATGATGACGAAATTCTGGAAACCCGCCAACTGATCGAACTTGTCGGCCCAGATGCCGGCGATCACCCCCAGCGCGCCCAGGATGGCGCTGCCGAGCAGCGCGAAGGCGAGCGCCCACAGCGGTGCCGCGAGCGGCAGCGCGACCAGCGGCGCGGTGACGGCGAGCACCACCACGCCCACCGCCAGGCCGCGCACCATCGATGCCAGCAGATAGGCGGCGAAGAACTCCAGGTACGAGATCGGCGGCAGCAGCAGGAAGATCACGTTGCCAGTGATCTTGGACTGGATCAGGCTCGAAGAGCTGTTGGCGAAGGCATTCTGCAGCACGCTCATCATGACGAGCCCGGGCAGCAGAAACGCGGTGTAGCCCACATCCGGATACACGCTGACGCGGCCTTCGAGCGTGTGCGCGAACACCACCAGGTAGAGCAGCGCGGTGAGCACCGGCGCGGCGACGGTCTGGAAGGCCACTTTCCAGAAACGCACCAGTTCCTTGTGCAGCAGCGTGAGAAAGCCGGTCATGCGCCCCGCTCGCCGGCGCATCGGCTCGGCGCCGCCGCGTCGCCCGAAGCCATGACGCGCAGAAAGACCTCCTCCAGGTCGGGGGGCGAGAGTTCGAACTCGCAAATCGCGGCGCCCGCCTCGCGCAGCCGGTGCAGCAGCACTTCGAGTTCGGCGTAGTCGCGCAGCCGCAAGGTGAAGCGCCCGCTCTCCGCAGCGACCGCGGTGACGCCGCTACCGTCGGGCAGCGCATCGCGGTCGAGCCGGATCCGGAGCTCGAGGCCGGAAAACTTCTGCAGCAGGTTGCGCGTCGAATCGAGCGCGACGACGCGGCCTGCCTTCAGCATCGCGATGCGGCTGCACAGCTGCTCCGCCTCCTCGAGGTAATGCGTGGTGAGGACGATGGTGTGGCCGTCGGCGTTCAGGCGGCGGATGAAGCGCCACAGCCCCTGCCGCAGACCGACGTCGACCCCGGCCGTGGGCTCGTCGAGCACGATCACCGGCGGCTTGTGCACCAGCGCCTGGGCGACCAGCACGCGCCGCTTCATGCCGCCCGAAAGCGCGCGCATGTTGGTATCGGCCTTGTCGGTCAACTCCAGCTGCTGCATCACCTCGTCGATCCAATCGTCGTTGCGGCGCAGGCCGTAATAGCCGGACTGAAAGCGCAGCGTCTCGCGCACGCTGAAAAACGGGTCGAACACCAGTTCCTGCGGCACCACGCCGAGCATGCGGCGCGCGCGGCGGTAGTCCGACACCACGTCCGCCGCCATCACGCGCACGCTGCCCGCGTCCGCGCGCACCAGCCCGGCGATGACGCTGATGAGCGTGGTCTTGCCGGCGCCGTTGGGGCCCAGCAGGCCGAAAAACTCGCCCGCGGCAACCTCGAGACTGACGCCGGCAAGCGCCTGCAGCGCGCCGTAGCGCTTGGCGACATTGCGGATTTCGAGGGCAGCGGTCATGGCATGCGGCGCCGGCGCGGGCCGGTCGCTCGCGCCGTCTGCCGTTCGG
>SCUH01000058.1 GCA_004298295.1 Betaproteobacteria bacterium
AGCTGTCGGTGCGCCGCGCCGAGTCGGTCAAGGCCTACCTCGTGTCGAAGGGCGTGGAGCCGAACCGGATCTACACGGAAGGCAAGGGCGAGAAGCAGCCCGTGGCGAGCAACAAGACCAAGGAAGGTCGCGCCAAGAACCGCCGCGTGGAAATCGAAGTCATCGGCACGCGCAAGAACTGAGCGTTTCCGCCTGATGAAAGAGCCCCGCTGCGGCGGGGCTTTTTTTTCCCCGTGACCACGATCAACGTCGATCCCGCCGAGCTCGCCAAGTTCAGCGAGCTCGCGCACCGCTGGTGGGATCCCGCAAGCGAATTCCGGCCGCTGCATGAAATCAATCCCCTGCGGCTGGAGTGGATCGCCGGCCGCGCACCGCTCGAGGGCCGCGAGGTCCTCGACGTCGGCTGCGGCGGCGGCATCCTGAGCGAAGCGATGGCGCGGCTGGGCGCCCGCGTCACGGGGATCGATCTCTCCGAGAAGGCCCTCAAGGTGGCGCAGCTGCACCTGCTCGAGAGCCGCCTCGCCGTGCGCTACGAACTGGAATCGGCGGAGTCCCTGGCGCGCGGTGAGGCCGGCCGTTTCGACATCGTCACGTGCATGGAACTGCTCGAGCACGTTCCCGATCCGGCGAGCACGGTAGCCGCCTGCGCGAAACTGGCGAAGCCGGGCGGGCAGGTTTTCTTCTCCACCATCAATCGCAATCTGAAGTCCTACCTGTTCGCCGTGATCGGCGCCGAATACGTGCTCAAGCTCCTGCCCAGGGGTACGCACGACTACGCGCGCTTCATCAAGCCCTCCGAGCTCGCGCGCGCTTGCCGCAGCGCGGGACTGCGCGAAGCGGAGCTGATCGGCATGACCTACAACCCGCTGACGCAGCGCTACCGCCTGGGCTCCGACTGCAGCATCAATTACCTGTTGCGCTGCGCGAAGGATGCCTAGGCGCGCCGGCAGGGACGGCGCCCGCGCCCGCAAGGACGGCGCCCGCGCCGTGCTGTTCGATCTCGACGGCACGCTCGCCGACACGGTGGCGGACCTCGGTGCCGCGCTGAATCGCCTGCGCAGGGACCACGGCCTCGCGGCGCTTCCCCTCGAGATCGTGCGGCCCTTCGCCTCCAGCGGCGCGCGCGGGCTGCTGCAAATCGGCTTCGGCCTGACGCCGGAGGACGCGCACTTCGAGCAGCTGCGCGACGCGTTCCTCGATCATTACGAGGCCCGCGTCTGCGTCGAGACGCGGCTGTTTGCGGGCATGCCCGAGCTGCTCGACGCGATCGAGCGACGCGGCATGGCCTGGGGCATCGTGACCAACAAGTCGTCGCGTTTCACGCCGCGCATCGTCGCCGCGCTCGGCCTGGAGCCGCGCGCAGCCTGCGTCGTGTGCGGCGATACCACGCCGCACATCAAGCCGCACCCGGCGCCGCTGCTGCACGCTGCGCGCGAACTCGCGCTGGAGCCCTCGCAATGCTGGTACGTCGGCGACGACCTGCGTGACGTGCAGGCCGCGCACTCCGCCGGCATGCGGGCGGTGGCCGCCGCGTACGGCTATCTCGGCACGGGCAGCGCGCCGCACACCTGGAACGCCGAAGCCGTGATCGCGCAACCGATGGACCTGATCGCGCACCTCTGAACCGCGAGCCGTGGTTGAGCTCGCCAGGGTGCGGTATGGTTGGGATTGCATGCCCCTTTTCCGTCGACCGACCGCATCCAGCCTGATTGGCTGTCTCGTGCTGGTGCTCGCCGCCGTGGTCGCGGGGAGCTTGATCCGGGGTCACGGCTTCGTGCTGCAAGGCGATCCCGGGACCGCGATGGTTTTCAGCACGGCGCTGTGCCTGGGCCTGGTCGCGCTGGCGCAGGCGGGAGAATGGGTTCTCTCCGCCCGTGCGCATCGGCAGCTCCAGCAGCTCGTGGGCAGCGTCGTGGCCCTGATCGGCGCGCTGGTGCTGATCGAGCATCTGACCAGCTTGCCCCTCAGCATCGATTGGGCGTCGCTGCACCGCAATTCGGCTTTTGACGATCCTCACCCCGGCCGGATGTCCATTGCGTCCGCGGTGGTGCTCGTCGTCGCCGGCGCTGCGCTCCTGCTGATGAACCGGGTGACGGCGTTGTGGCGCGGACTGGCGGTCCAGGCGCTCACCACGCTGGTCATCGCCGTGGGCGTGGTCGGCGTGGTGGGCTGGTCGCTCAAGCTGCACCTCGTCTACGAGAATTACCTGTTCGGCAGGATGTCGCTGCTGGCCGCTCTCGGTTTCGCTCTCGTCGGCGCCGCGCTGTGGGCCGACTGGCGGCGCATGGACTGGTACCGCTCGCGAGCGCTGATTGCGGACGATGGATTGCGCATCAGCCTGAGCGCCGGCACGCTGCTCGCGGGCATGCTCACCGTCGCCGTGCTCGCGGGCTTCGGCATCATCGCGCCCGAGCTCCATGCCAGCGCGCGCGGCAACCTGCTCGAATCGCTCGAGCGCCGCGTCGATCGGTTTCGCGCCAGCATCGATCTGCGCTCGGCGCAGGCGCACATGATCGCGACCAGCCCCGCCCACGTGGCGCTGCTGCGCAACCTGAGAGCGCAGCCGAACGACGAGAAGTCCGTCGTTCAGCTGGGTGCCGCCGCCGAGAGTCTTCTGCCGCACGGATTTTCCGGCATCGCTTTCCAGAATCCCGCCGGCCGCACCTGGGCCGGGGCAGGCCGGTTTGCCGCCAACCCGGAACGCGAACTGGCGCTCGGCGACCGTCAGGCGAACCTGCTGTGGGACGACGGCTTCGTGCTGCAGTTTCGGCTGCCGCTGATGCACGGCGACACCGCCGTGGGGTGGCTGCTGGCCGAGCAGCCGATGCGTCGTTTGACGGCCGCGCTCGAGTACACCTACGACTTTGCGGCCAGGGGCACCGTTGCCGTATGCGGCCGTCACGAAAACGAGCTGCAGTGCTACCCGCAGGGCGCGCAGGACAAGGCGCTCGGCATGCCCTACTCCGAGACGCTGCCGATCGCGCGCGCCATCCGCGGCGAGACCGGGGTCACGCTGCTGCGCGACGCTCGCGGCGTCAACGTCATCGCGGCCTATGCACCGATCGGCACCCTCGATCTCGGCCTGGTGGTGCAAATGGAAACCGCCGAACTCTACGCTCCGCTGCGACAGCAGATGTACCTGGTGATCGCGCTGCTCGGGAGCGCGGTGCTGATCGGCGCCCTCTTCCTGCACTGGCGCATCGCGCCGCTCGCGCGCAGGCTCTTCCTGCACGAGCAGCGCCTCAAGCTCGCGCTCGACAGCTCCAAGAGTGCAGTCTGGGACCTCGACCTGAAGACGGGATGGGTCTACCTGAGCGAGCAATGGCCCGTGCTGCTGGGCGGAAAGCCGCAGCCAGGCTCGACGCGCCTCGAGGAACTTTACCGCTTGCTGCACCCCGACGATGTTGCGGAAGTCAGGCGCACGCTGCGCGGCGCGCTGGGTCGCGACGCCCTGCCCTACGAAGTCGAGCATCGCGTGCGCGCACCCAACGGCGACTGGACCTGGATACACAGCGCCGGCATGGTGGTCGAGCGGGATCGCCGGGGCAAGGCGCTGCGCATGATCGGGATCAATACGAACATCGCGCGCCGCAAGCAGGCGCAGTCGTTCATCGAACGCCGCGCCAGCCGCGACGAGGCCACGGGGCTGCCGAACCGCGCCGTGTTCACCGACCGGTTGCAGACGGCCATGGCGCGTTCGCGCCGCGCGCCGCCCGACCGTTCGCTGATGGCCGTGCTCTTCGTCAGCATCGAAGCGGTCAGGGGCATCGACGAGGCCATGGGCAGGGACGCCGCCCGGACCCTGCTGAAGGAAGTCACGCAGCGGCTGCAGCGCTGCGTCCGTGCCACCGATACCATCGCCCGCATCGGCGTCGACGAGTTCGCCATCATCCTGGAGGAACTCGGGCTCACTCAGCAGGCCTGCGGCATCGCCGACAAGCTCATCTCGGAATTGCAGCTGGAGTCCGCGGTCCACCGCGCTGTAGCCACGGCGAGCACGAACATCGGCATCTCGTTCTACGACGGCGTCATCAAAGTCACCGCCGAGGCGATGGTCGCCAAGGCGCAGAGCGCGATGCACGAAGCGCGCAACGACTCGCCCAACAGCTACCGCGTCGCGGCGTGGTAGCCCCTTGCAGCCGCATTCTCCGACCCCATATGGGATAATGTTGACTGTTGCATGAAACACGGGGGCGACCAGGTTTCGACGTGGGTCGCGAAGCAGCACAGGGCATGCCGAGGACCAGTGACCTCGTAAATCCATCTGGAAACACCATAAACGCCAACGACGAGCGTTTCGCTCTCGCCGCCTAATACCGGCGAGACGCTGCACTAGCCTGC
>SCUH01000059.1 GCA_004298295.1 Betaproteobacteria bacterium
CCTCGGCAAGGCGATCACCACGATCGAGTTCGACTGGTTCCTGCTGCCGGTCTACGCGCTGCTCTACCGCTGGACGCCGGCCGAGGTCTGGCTGCTGATCGGCGGCGCCACGGTGCTGTTCGCGGCAGCGCCCTGGCTGCCGCCGCGGCGGCGCAGCGGGCCGCAGGCAGGGTTTCACATGCTGGTGCGGCCCGACAACCGCATCCTCGGCGTGCGCGAAGGCGAAACCCTGCTGGACGCGGGGCTGCGCGCCGAGGTGCCGCTGCCGTTCGACTGCCGCGGCGGCGGCTGCGGCAAGTGCAAGGCGACCATCGCCTACGGCAAGGTGGACTTCGGCGCCTTCCAGCCCGGCATGCTGACCGACGCCGAGCGCGCCGCGGGCAAGGTGCTGCTGTGCTGCGCGACGCCGCTCTCGGACCTCGAGATCGAATACCAGCCGCTCGTCATGCCGGGCAATATCGCGGCCAGCGTCTGGAGCGCCACCGTGGAGGCGCTCGACCCGCTGTCGCACGACGTGATGCGCGTGACGCTGAAGCTCGAGGGCGGCAAGTCGATCGCGTTCTACGCCGGCCAGTACATCGACATCCTGCTGCCCGACGGCGAGCGGCGCAGCTTCTCCTTCGCCACCGCGCCGGGCGTGAGCGAGCGCATCGAGCTGCAGATCCGTCGCATCCCGGGCGGGCGCTATACCACGCACGTGTTCGAGCAGATGAAGGTGGGCGATCGCGTGCGTTTCGAAGGGCCGCTCGGCTCGTTCTTCCTGCGCGAGGACTCCGAGAAGCCGATCCTCTTCGTCGCCGGCTCGACCGGCTTCGCGCCGGTGAAGAGCATGCTGGAGTACGCGTTTGCGCGCGGCATCCGGCGCCCGATGATCCTCTACTGGGGCGTGCGCCAGCTGCGCGACCTGTATTCTCCGGAGCTGCCGCGGCAGTGGGAACGCGAGCACCCCAATTTCCGCTTCGTGCCGGTGCTCTCCGAGCCCGCGCCCGAGGACCAGTGGACGGGGCGCAGGGGCCTCGTGCATGAGGCGATCCTCGCCGATTTTCCCGACCTCTCGAGCCACCAGGTCTACGCCTGCGGGTCGGCGGGCATGGTGGAGGCGGCTTATCCCGCGTTCCAGCAGCACGGGCTGTCGCAGGACGACTGTTTCTCCGATGCGTTCCGGCTGTCGGCGAAAATCCGCACCGACGCCGTGGAGCTCGCGAAGCTGGGAGGCAGAGCGTGACCGCCTTGCGCATCGCGTTCCAGCTGCTGCTCTACGTGCCGCTGATGCTGCTGATCGGCTATTTCTCCTCCTACCCGCGCTTCACCCAGGTGCCTGAAGGCGAGGCGCTGGTGCGGCTTTCGATCGTGCACGGCGCGCAGCGCCTGCAGGAGTGCCGCGAGCGCAGTCCCGAGGAGCTGGCCAAGCTGGCGCCGAACATGCGCGCGGCGCTCGATTGCCCGCGCGAGCGGGCGCCGCTCGCGGTCGAGCTCGAATTCGACGCTCGCGTGGTGTACCGGCGCAGCGTGCCGCCGACCGGACTGCGCCGCGACGGCGCGGCCGCGGTCTATCACCGCATGCAGGTGCCCGCGGGCCGGCACCACATCGTCGCGCGGTTGCGCGACCGCGCCGGGGAGGGCTTCGACTACACGCGTGAGGCAACCCTCGACATCGCGCCCGGGGCGAGTCTGGTGATCGATTTCAGCGCGGCGCAAGGCGGCTTTGTCTTCAAGGGCTAGCGACGCGCCCTGGCATCATCTCGGGGCGCTCGGATTCTTTCTGTTCTGGGTGATCGCCGCCACCGGCATCTACCTGTTCGCGTTCTTCGACACGAGCGTGGCCGGGGCCTACGCCTCGGTCGAGCGGCTGAGCCGCGAGCAATGGTGGTTCGGCGGCGTGATGCGGAGCCTGCACCGCTACGGCTCGGATGCGTTCGTCGCGGTGGCGCTGCTGCACCTGCTGCGCGAGCTGCTCGCGGGGCACTTCCGCGGCTTTCGCTGGTTCTCGTGGGCGACGGGCGTGGTGCTGCTCTGGTTCATCTACGCCTCGGGCATCGTCGGCTACTGGCTGGTGTGGGATCGCGTCGGCCAGTTCTCCGCCACCGCGGCCGCGGAGTGGTTCGATGCCTTCGCGCTCGGCTCGGGGCCGGTGGTGCGCAACTTCCTCACGCCCGCGGATGTCTCGGACCGCCTGTTCTCGCTGTTCGTGTTCCTGCACATCGGCGTGCCGCTCGCGCTGCTGATGGTGATGTGGGTCCACATCCAGCGCATCGCGCATACCGACACCAATCCGCCGCGCGCGCTCGGCTGGGCAGTGCTCGGCACGCTGCTCGCGGTGTCGCTGGCGCGCCCGGCGCAATCGGACGCGGCCGCCGCGTTCGGCGCGCTGCCGCCGCAGCTGCCGTTCGACTGGTTCTACCTCTTCGCGCACCCGCTCATGTACGCGACCTCGCCCGCAGTGCTGTGGTGGCTTGCGGCCGCGGCGACGCTCGTGCTGCTCGCGCTGCCGCTCATTGCACGCCGCAGACCAGCCGCGGCGCGCGTGAATCTCGCGCGCTGCACCGGCTGCGGACATTGCGCGCACGACTGCCCCTACCTCGCCATCAGCCTGGTGCCGCGCTCGGACGGCCGCGCCTTCCTCAAGCAGGCCGTGGTGCGTGCCGAACAGTGCGCTGCCTGCGGCATTTGCGCAGGTTCGTGCCCCACCGCAGTGCCGCCGCTGCGCCGACCGGTGCAACCCGGAATCGATTTGCCCGCGCGGGCGCTGCAGGCGATCCGGGAGCAAATCGACGGCGCCAATCTCGAACGCCGGTCCCTCGTGTTCAGTTGCCGCCACGACCGCAGCCAGGATCCCGTCGCCGGCGCGTGCGTCATCGAGCTCGAATGCGCCGGGCAGCTGCCGCCTTCGTTTCTCGATTACGCGCTGCGCCGCGGCGCCGCCGCGGTGAGCGTGACGGGCTGCCGGGCGGGGGCTTGCGAATTCCGCCTCGGCGCAGGCTGGACCGAGCAACGCATCGACGGTACGCGCGAGCCGCACCTCAATGTCAACGTGGCGCGCGAAAAGATCCGGTTGCAGTGGTGGCAGCCGCGCAATGCCGCCGCCGCGGTCCAGGTCGCTGTTATCGCGGCGTTCGCGGCAATCCTCGTGCACTTTTCGTTCGATCCGCCGTACCGGCCGCTCGGCGAGGGCGAGGCGCTGGTGCGCGTGATCGTGTTGCACGCCGGCGAGCGCCTGGTGCCCTGCCGCACGCTGTCGGCTGCAGAGCTGGCGGCGCGCGCGCCCAACATGCGCGCGCCGGAAGAATGCGCGCGCGGACGCCACCCGGTGCCGGTGAGGATCGAACTCGGCGGCAAGGTGCTGATCGACGAGCAGCTCGCGCCCTCCGGGATCGCGCGCGATGGCGCGGCGCAGCTCTATCGGCGCTTTGCCGTAGCCGCGGGCCGCAAGGCGCTGCGCGTGCGCGTCGCCGAGGCGCCCTGTCCCGGCGCGCGCGCCTGGGAGCGCGAGGAGGAGGTGCGGCTCGCGCCCGGCCGGGTCCTCACGATCGACTTTCGCCCGCAGCAGGGTGGTATCTTGTTCCTGTGAACGCGCGTTTCGCCCTCGAGATTCCGCAGGACGCCCGGCAACGGCTGGCCTGCGGCTGGCTGCTGCTCGCGCTGGTTTCGCTCGCGCTCTCGGGCGTGTTCTCGGTGCTGCTCGTGCTTTCGCGCGCGCCGGTGACCAAGGACTGGTTTGCGCTGGCGGATTTCTTCCAGGTCGCGCTGGTGGTGCATGTCGATCTTTCGGTGCTGGTGTGGTTCGTCTCTTTCGGCGGCGTGCTCTGGAGCCTGAACAGCACGCCGCGGCTGCTCGGCCTGGGCTGGGCGGCGCTCGGCACCGCGGTCGCGGGCACCGCGCTCATGGGCGTGGCGCCGTTCGCCGGCCGCGGCCACCCGATCATGGCCAATTACATTCCGGTGCTGGACGAGCCGGTGTTCCTCACGGGACTCGCGGTGTTCGCTGCCGGGGTGCTGCTCGCCGTGCTGCGCGGCATGGCCACCGTGCCGCGCGTGGGCGTGCGCCTGGCGCAAGGCGCCGCGCTGCGCTTCGGGCTCAATACTTCGCTCGTCTCGGCCGCGGTGGCGCTGATCGCATTCGGCTGGTCGTACCTCGCGGCGCCCGCCGTGCCCGAGCCGAAGGCGTATTACGAGCTGCTGTTCTGGGGCGGCGGCCACGTGCTGCAGTTCACCTGGACGCTGCTCATGTTCGTCGCCTGGCTGTGGCTCGCCGACGCCGCGCGCGTGCCGGTGCTGCTG
>SCUH01000060.1 GCA_004298295.1 Betaproteobacteria bacterium
CACGGGATCCTTGACGGTCAACGGCGCGTTCGCGTGGACGAGCGGCAGCATTTCAAACTCCGGGGGGCTGACGACCGCAGGAACGAGTACGATTTCAGGAGCGGGACTTACGCTCGGCAGCCCCTGGAGCAACTCCGGTGCGGCGACGATTTCGGGCGGAGAACTCCTCGCGAGCGCTGGCGTGACGAACACGGGGACCATCAACCTGAGCGGTGCAAGCAGCATCCGGTTGCCCTCGGGCGGACCTGCCTTCACCAACGCCGCAGGCGGGACGCTCAACATCGATTCGACGGCCGGGTGGTCGTTCGTGAGCAATCCGACGACGCAGGACGGCGTCGTCGACAACGCGGGCACGATCAACGTCAACAGCGGCACATCGTGGGAAGTCGCGTTCAACCAGGCCGGCACCGGCAGCCTGAACATCGCCGCGGGCAAGTTCCTCTCGTTGCAGAACGGCCAGTCGGTCGCGGGCACGGTGAACGTCGGCACGGGCTCTACGCTGTGGGTGTCCGAGCGCCACGGCGTGAACGCGTCGTTCAGCGGCACGACGATCGGCGGCAGCGGCACGGTGCAGGTGGTGGGCGGTGCCGGGCCGGTGGCCGATTTCACCAATGTCAGCGCCCCGTCGGCGAAGCTGCTCGTGGGAAGCGGGGGCACGGCGAACGTGCTCGCGGGCACGACGACGTTCGCTGCGCTCGAGATCACGGGCGGCACCCTGAGCGGCGCCGGCACGCTGAACGTGACTGCAAGCCTGAATCAGTCAGGCGGCTCGCAGAGCGGCGCTGGGATCACGGTGCTCGCTTCCGGGGCGACCGGTACGTTGGGCGGGGTGAGCGTCGGCCGCAACCTGACGAACCTGGGCACGCTCGACCTCAGCGGCACGTCGATTTCCGGACTGTTCACCAATGATGGCACGGTCAATGTCACCGGCGCGGTGAACGCGAGCGGCGGCATGCAGCAGAACGCGGGCCTTACCACGGTACCCGCAGGGCAGACGCTCGGAGTCGGCGGTTCCGGCCTCGTGCTCGCCGGCGGCACGCTGATGGGCAACGGCATGATCAGCGGCAATGTCAACAATTCGGCGGGCATCGTGGCACCGGGCGCTTCGCCGGGAATCCTGACCATCAACGGCGATTACACGCAAGGCGCGAGCGGCGTTCTGGCGGTGGATGTCGGCGGCACCGTCGCCGGCACCGAATACGACCAGCTGGTGGTGAACGGCAACGTGTTCCTCGACGGCAACCTGAGCACCACGCTCTTCGGCAGCTACACGCCGCTGCCGGGCGACAGCTACACGTTCGTCAGCGCTACCGGCACTATCACGGGCAGTTTCGCGAACGTCTCCCAGCCGGTGGGCCTGCTGCCGCCGGTTGCAGCGGTATCGCCGTTGACCGGCGCGGGCGAGCTGATCGTGAGCGTGGTCAGCCCGAGCCTGCCGCCGGCGATCGAGCCGACCTACAACTACACGGTGGTCGCGACCGAGATCTCGAGCGAGCCGGTGGAAAACATTCTGGTACCGGTGCTCGGGGTCGAGGGCACCGCGGGCACAGAGGAGAGCAGCCTTGAGAAAAAACCGCCTGCGTGCAGTTAACAGCGTAGCGCTGCTGGTGGCGCTCGCCGGACTCCTGCCCGAGGCGGCGCTTGCCGCCGCGGGTGCGGTGACGCACCTCTCGGGGGCGGTGGTGGCGCGCCGGGGCGACGGCCAGTCGCAGATCCTGTCGGTGAAATCCGAGGTGAGGGAAGGCGACGTGATCGCCACCGCGGAGAACAGCTACGCGCGGTTGAAGTTCGGCGACGGCACGGAAGTGGTGCTGCGGCCGAACACGCAGATGAAGGTCGATGCCTTCAAGTTCGAGGAGCAGCGGCCGCGCGAGGACAACGTGGTGCTGTCGCTGCTCAAGGGCGGGCTGCGCAGCGTGACCGGGTTGCTGGCGAAACGCAACGCGGCGAACTTCCGCGTTCAGGCACCCAATGCCACGATCGGCATCCGCGGCACGAACTTCGGTCTGCTGTATTGCCAGAACGACTGCGGCAAGGTTCCCGGGCCGGGGGGCAATCCGCCCGCCAACGGCCTGCACGTGGACGTCTCCGATGGCGTGATCGTCGTGAGCAACACGGGCGGTTCGCAGGAATTCAGGATGGGGCAGTTCGGCTACGTGCAGAACATCCAGACCCCGCCGGTGCAGGTGCCGCCGGGGCAGGGCACCCAGGTGACGCTGCCGCCGCAGGCGCTCAATCAGCAGATCCTGGGCGGCACCGTGGGCACCAGCTCGTCCCTGGAGTGCGCGATCAAGTAGCGCCGCGCGCCTAGCGCGGCACGGGCAGTTTCCTCGCGGCCTCGACTCGTTCCGTAAACTGCACTGACGCCTGATCGAGGCGCTTGCGCGCGTCGGCAAGCAGGCCGTCTTCGATCAGCGGTGTGGCCGCGAGCAGCGGTGCAAGCTCGCGGCTGGCGTCCGGCAGGGCCTGCAGCCCTTTCTGCAGGCCGCCTTCGGCCAGCCGGTAATCGAAGAAATCGCGGTCCATCAGCTGCTTGAGCGCAACCGCCTCGCGGATCCAGTCGCTCGAGCGCACGCGCGCGGCGCCGATGTGCTCAGTGAGCGCGTTCAGGTCGGCGCGCAGCTTGTCCGATGCGCGCTGCACGGCGAGCTGCCGGCGCAGCAGCGCGTGCGCCTCGTCGACGTATTGCTGTGCCGCCTCGCCCAACGGCGGATCGCGCCGGATCTCGAGTTGCGAAAGGCGCTGCGCGATGCTGGCGAGTGCCTTGAAATGGCCTTCCAGCCGCTCCGCATCGTCCGCGTCCGCCGCGCGCGGCTGCAGCGCATCCCGCAGCCGCGAAGTGGCATCGGCGACGAGCGCCGCCACGGTGCCTTGCATTTCGCGCTTCTTGTAGCCCGAATGGCCCCAGTAGGCGACCCCGATGACCGCCAGCAGCACGACGGCCGCAGCCACGCGCCTCATCGGTACATGATCTTCTTCGTGGCCGACGCGACCAGCATGCCGATGAAGAGGATGCCGGCCGCGCCCTCGACCAGCGCGAGCAGGCGCGGCAGGACGCCCACCGGCGCCAGGTCGCCGTAGCCGATGGTCAGAAACGTCACGCCGCTGAAGTAGACATGTTCGAACCAGTCGCGCCCGGGCACCGCCTCGAGCCAGTACTGCAGCGTGCCGAAAACGACGATCGCGGCCACCATGGCCGTGGCGAGGCGCCAGGGCTTTTCGCCGTAACCCCAGAGCCAGTTCAGCATCACCGCATCCAGCCAGAAGGCGACCGCGCGCAGCCGATCCACTGTGGACAGCGTTGCTGCGCCGAAGGCGCGCTGGCGCAGCACGTGCCGGTCGTAGGTGCGCTCGAGGTAAGCAAGGTCGCTCGCGTCGGTGAAGCGGCCCATCGACATGGCGTTGAGCTTGAGGTTGCGGCAGACCCGCGCCAGCACCTGCGGCGGCGCATCGCGCCGGAACCGGATGCTGTCGAAGGCGATCTCGCAGCTGACAAAGGCGGAAAAATCGAGCCGGCAGGCATCGAAGCGCGCGCCGGAAAAATCGCTGTTGCCGAACCTGGCGTTGACGATGTCGCAGCCCTCAAAGGCTGCGTGCCGGAAATAGCAGTCGTTGAAATGCGCCTGGCTGAGATTGCAGCCGACGAGCGCGGTGCCCTTGAAGCCGACGTCGCGCACCGTCGCCCAGCGCAGATTGACGTCGCGCAGCTGCAAGCCGTCGAGCTGGGTCTGCTCGATCCGGATGCCGCGCAGATCGAGCTGCGTCCTGCCGTCGAGTTCCAGGGTCGGGATCTCGATGGCCGATTCGAGGCCCTGCAGCCGCTGCAGGGCCGCTTCGGTCAGCGCGGGTGTCCAGCGGGCGCGCAGCTGCGCCACGCTGTCGGTGCCGCTCACACGATTGTCCCTATGCCCGTCAATGGCGAAAGTCTAAACTAGATCGGTTGGCTTCGTTGCGCGGGAGGTAGCATGCCGGTCATCACGATCACGCGGGAGATGGGCACGCTCGGCAAGGACGTCGCGGCGGGCCTGAGCGATGCGCTCGAGGTCCCGGTGATCTACAACGAGATCGTGGACCACCTCGCGGACCGGCTGCGGGTGCGCAAGAGCCACGTCATCCGGCTGCTGGACGGCCGCGCCGGGCTGCTGGAGCGCCTCGCCGCGGACAAGACCAGCCTGTTCGTGCATTCCGCCGAAGAGGTGATGGCGATGGCGCTGCAGCCGGGGGGCGCGATCATCCGCGGCTGGGGCGCGAGCCACCTGCTGCGCGCGGTGCCGCACGCGGTGTGCGTGCGGGTGTGCTCGCCGCTGGAGTTGCGCGTGCGGCGCATGATGGAGCGCCTGAGCACGGAGAACGAAGCGGAGATCCGCACCGAGATCCAGCATAACGACGAGGCGCACGCGGCGATCGTGCGGCGCCACTTCGGCGTCGAATGGACCGATCCCGCGCACTACGACCTGGTGCTCAATACCGAGCGCGTCAGCATCGGCCGGTGCGTCGAGCAGGTGCTCGCGCTGGTGCGCGCGCCGGAATTCGCCGAGACCGACGCCTCGCGCGGCCATCTCGAGGACCTGGCCGTGGCGGCGCGCGTGCGTGCCGCGCTGCTGCGCGCCGCGCAGACGCGCGACAAGCGGGTGCAGGTGACCAGCGAACGCGGCCGCGTCATCCTCTGGGGCGCCAAGTGCAGCACCGACGAAAAGCTGAACTTCGTCGAAATCGCCTCGGCGGTGCAAGGGGTGCGCGACGTCGCCTACCGCTCGCGCCTGCCCGAGGAGGCGCCGCCGCGTGCGCGCTGAAAGCGTGGCGCAGCGGCGCGCGGCGCGATTGTCGCGACCGGAGCTTTCCGGTAGACTGCGTCATCCACGCCCGGCTCGGCGTCAATGACGAAATATGTCTTCGTAACCGGCGGTGTCGTCTCCAGTCTGGGGAAGGGGATCGCCGCCGCGTCGCTCGCCGCCATCCTCGAATCGCGCGGCATCCGCGTCACCAACATCAAGCTCGACCCGTACATCAACGTCGATCCGGGGACCATGTCGCCGTTCCAGCACGGCGAGGTGTTCGTCACCGAGGACGGCGCCGAGACCGACCTTGACCTGGGGCACTACGAGCGCTTCCAGTCCGCCAAGATGCACCGCTGGAACAACTTCACCACCGGCCAGATCTACGAGTCGGTGATCAAGAAGGAGCGCCGCGGCGATTACCTCGGCGGCACGGTGCAGGTGATCCCGCACATCACCGACGAGATCAAGCTCTACATCAAGCGCGGCGCGGGCGAGGCCGAGATCGCGATCGTCGAAATCGGCGGCACGGTGGGCGACATCGAGTCGCTGCCGTTCCTCGAGGCGATCCGGCAGATGGGCCTCGAGCTCGGGCGGCAGAACGTGTGCTACATCCACCTCACGCTGGTGCCCTACATCGCCTCGGCGGGCGAGATCAAGACCAAGCCGACGCAGCACTCGGTGAAGGAGCTGCGCGAGATCGGCATCCAGCCGGATGCGCTGCTGTGCCGCACCGACCGACCGCTGCCCGAGGACGACCGGCGCAAGATCGCCCTCTTCTGCAACGTGCAGAAGGAGGCCGTGATCTCGGCCTGGGACGTGGACTCGATCTACAAGATCCCGATGATGCTGCACGACCAGATGCTCGACGAGATCGTCTGCCACAAGCTTTCGATCCTGGCGCGCGCCGCCGACCTTTCGGCCTGGCGCAGGATCGTCGAGTCGCTCGAGCATCCGGAGCACGAGGTCGACATCGCCTTCGTCGGCAAGTACGTCGAGCTGCAGGATTCCTACAAGTCGCTCAACGAGGCGCTGATGCACGCCGGCATCCACACGCGCAGCCGGGTGCGGATCCAT
>SCUH01000360.1 GCA_004298295.1 Betaproteobacteria bacterium
ACGGTGCACGAGCAGGGCGCGGCGCACATGGCCGACGGCTACTACCGCGTCACCGGGCGCCACGGCGTGTGCATCGGGCAGAACGGCCCCGGCATCACCAACTTCGTCACCGCGATCGCCGCCGCCTACTGGGCGCACAGCGCGGTGGTGGCGATCACGCCGGAGACGGGGTCGCTGTCGATCGGGCTGGGGGGCTTCCAGGAGACCGACCAGCTGCCGATCTTCTCGAAGATCACGAAGTACCAGGCGCACGTCAACAACCCGGCGCGCATGGCGGAGCTCACGGCGCGCGCTTTCGACCGCGCGATCCTGGAAATGGGTCCGGCGCAGCTCAACATCCCGCGGGACTATTTCTACGGCGAGCTCGAATGCGAGATTCCGCAGCCGATCCGCATCGAGCGGGGTGCGGGCGGCAGCGCGAGCCTGGAGGCGGCCGCCGAGCTGCTGGCGCAGGCGAAATTCCCGGTGATCATCGCGGGCGGCGGCCTGACGCAGGCGAACGGCGTCGCGGCGGCGATCGCGCTCGCCGAGGCGCTGGATGCCCCGGTGTGCAACTCCTACCTGCACAACGACAGCTTCCCGGCGAGCCACCGTCTCGCCTGCGGGCCGCTGGGCTACCACGGCTCGAAGGCGGCGATGAAGGTGCTCGCGCGCGCCGACGTGGTGCTTGCGCTGGGCTCGCGCCTGGGGCCCTTCGGGGTGCTGCCGCAATACGGCTTCGATTACTGGCCGCAGCACGCGAAACTGATCCAGGTGGATGCCGATCCGCGCGTCCTTGGGCTGGTGAAGAAAACGAGCGTCACGGTGAACGGCGATGCGCGCGAGGCGGCGCTCGCGCTCGCGGCGCGCCTCAAGGGCCGGCCGCTCGCTGCTGCGCAGAACCGCGCCGAGCGCCTGGCCGTGGTGCAGAGCGAGAACGAGGTCTGGGCGAAGGAGCTCGCCGCCTGGGATTTCGAAAAGGACAGCTGGAGCCTCGAGGTGGCGAAGGGCTCGCAGTACATGCACCCGCGCCAGATGCTGCGGGAGCTGGCCAAGGCGATGCCCGCGGACGCGATGGTCTCAACCGACATCGGCAACATCTGCCAGGTGGCGAATTCCTACCTCAAGTTCGAGCGCCCGCGCAGCATGTTCGGCGCCATGATGTTCGGCAACTGCGGCTACGCCTTTCCGACCATGATCGGCTGCAAGGCCGGTGCGCCGGATCGCACCGCCATTGCCTACGTCGGCGACGGCGCCTGGGGCATGAGCTTCGGCGAGATCCTGACCTGCGTGCGCGAGCATATTCCCGTGACCGCGGTGGTGTTCAACAACCAGCAGTGGGGCGCGGAGAAGAAGAACCACGTCGATTTCTACGCCAACCGGTTCCTCGGCGTGAACCTGGAGAACCCGAGCTTTGCCGGGATCGCGAAGGCGATGGGGGCCGAAGGCATCGTCGTCGACAAGGTCTCCTCGGTGGGCGA
>SCUH01000061.1 GCA_004298295.1 Betaproteobacteria bacterium
GTTCGTGCTGGCGCTCACCGCGCTCGGGCTGTCGCTCGTGTTCGGCGTGATGCGCATCGTCAACGTCGCCCACGGCGAGTTCTACATGCTCGGCGCCGTGCTGGCCTGGGCCTGCGCGCAGGTGGTCGGAACGCCGGTCGCCGGCTTCGTCGTGGCGCTGCTCGTGGCGCCGCTCGCGGTCGGCGGCCTGGCGCTTGCCGCCGATCGCTGGATCCTGCGGCGCATCGACTATCACCCCGAGAGCACGATCGTGGCGACGATCGGTCTGCTCTACGTGCTGCAGCAGGCGGTGCTGATGCTCTACGGGCCCGACGCGCGCCCGGTCGCTCCGCCGGTGTACTTCAAGATCGAGTTCCCGTGGTTCGGCTACTCGGGCTACAAGCTCGTCGTCGCCGCCGCCTCCGCGCTGCTCCTCGTAGCCACCTGGCTCGTCATCACGCGCACGCGGCTCGGCCTGTACATGCGCGCCGCGCAGCAGGACCTGGAGATGGCGCAGGCCTTCGGCGTACCCGCGCGACGGGTCTACGGGCTCGTGTTCGCGCTCGGCGCGATGCTCGCCGCGGCGGCGGGCGTGCTGATCGTGCCGATCGAGCAGGCGCACTATTTGATGGGGCTCGATCCGCTGCTGCTTTCCTTCATCGTCGTGATCATCGGCGGGCTGGGCAGCCTGCGCGGCACCCTCGTCGCGGCGTTCGCGGTCGGGTTGAGCGACGGCATCGTCTCGGTGTTCTTCTCGCCGACGCTCGCCAAGATCGTCGCCACGCTGCTCGTGGCGGCGGTGCTGGTGGTGCGCCCGGGTGGGCTCTTCGGCGAGGAACGCGCGTGAGCGCCGGGCGCAGGATTCTCGCCCTGCACCTGGGCGTCCTGGCGGCGCTGCTCGTGCTGCAGTTCGCGCTGCCGCCGTACCATCACACCAACGTCGCGCGCATCCTGGTGCTCGCGGGCTACGCGATCGGCTACAACGTGCTGCTCGGCTACACGGGGCTGATGAGCCTCGGACACGCCATGTTCTTCGCCGCCGGCATGTACGGCGCGGGATTGCCGGTCTACTACTTCGGCGTCGGCGCGCCGCTCGCTTTCGCCCTCGGGCTCGCTTCGGGCATCGGCCTCGCGCTCGTCTTCGGCCTGATGGCGCTCAGGACGAGCGGGCCGTCGTTCCTGATCGTGAGCCTGATGTTCGGCCAGGCGCTTTTTCTCACCCTCCTGTACTTCAACGACGTCACGCTGGGCGACCAGGGATTCATCCTGTCGGCGAAGCTCGCGCCGCTCGAGCTGGGCGGGCGCCCGCTCGGCTTTCACGAGCCGGGCGTGAAGTACAACGTCGCGCTCGCCATCTTCGCAGCCTGCCTGGCCGCGGCGCTCGCGCTGAGGCTGTCCGCGCTCGGGCGCGTCCTCATCGGCATCCGCGAGAACGAGGAGCGCACGCGTCTGCTCGGCTACGACAGCTTTCGCTACAAGCTCGTAGCGCTCGGCGTTTCGGGCGCGCTCGCGTCCGCGGCGGGGGCGGGTTACGCGCTGCTCTTTTCCTATGTCGGCGCGACCTTCGCCTCGATCCTGTTCTCGATCTACCCGCTGCTCTGGACGCTGCTCGGCGGCGTCGGCACCGTGCTCGGGCCGCTCCTCGGCACCGCGCTCATGTTCTATCTCGTGGACACCGTGAGCGGCGTGACCTCGAGCTATCTGCTCTTCGTCGGCGCCGCGCTCGTCGCCCTGGTGCTGTGGTTTCCCCAGGGCATCCTCGGCACCGTGCGCAGCCGCTGGCTCCCATGGCTGCCGTAGCGCCGCTCCTTGCGACGCAGGCACTGTCGAAGCACTTCGGCGGGCTCGCCGCGGTGCGCGAAGTCTCGCTCGAAATCCAACCCGGCGAGATCCGCGCGATCATCGGGCCGAACGGCGCCGGCAAGACGACGCTCGTAGGCATGATCTGCGGGCGGCACGTGCCGTCGTCGGGGCGCATCATCTACCGCGGCAGCGAGATCACCGCTCTGCGTCCGTGGCAGCGACTGCGGCTCGGCATCGCATACACCTTTCAGGTGACGAGCATCTACAAGGGGCTTACGTGCTACGAGAACGTGGCCCTGCCCGCGCAGCGCGCGCTGATGCGCGGTTTCGTCTCGCGGCTTGTGCCGGGCGAGACCGCGGTCGCTCAGCGCGTGCGCGCGGCGCTCGATGCGGTCGGCCTGGCCGACCTGGCAGGGCAGCGCGCCGACGAGCTCGCCTACGGACACCAGCGGCTGCTCGAGCTCGCGATGGCGCTCGCGACCGGCCCGCAGCTCCTCATTCTCGACGAGCCGACGCAGGGCCTCGCCGAGGGCGAGATCGCGGCGCTCTGCGCGTTGCTGCGCCGGGTCGCGGAGCAGGCCACCGTGCTGCTCATCGAGCACAACATGCAGGTGGTGCTCGCGCTCGCAAGGCGCGTCACGGTGATGGACGCGGGCGAGATCCTGGCCGAGGGAACGCCGGCGGAGATCGAACGCGACCCCGCCGTGCAGAAAGCCTATCTCGGCCGATGAAGCTCGAACTCGAAGACGTGCGCGGCGGCTATGGCCGCGTGGCGGTGCTCAAAGGCGTGAGCTTCGCGCTCGCCGCGGGCGAAGTGCTCGCGCTCCTCGGGCACAACGGCGCCGGCAAGACCAGCACGCTCAAGGCGATCATGGGGCTGCTGCCGGTGCGCACCGGCCGCATTGCGCTCGACGGCGCCGGCCTCGCGGATCGCGAACCGCATACGATTGTCGGGCTCGGCATTGCCTACGTGCCGCAGGGGCGGCGGCTGTTTCCCTACCTGAGCGTGGAGGAAAACCTGCGCATGGGCGTCCTTGCGGGGGGCAGCGACGTGCGCGTCCTGGAGGAGGTTTACGCGCTTTTCCCGCCCGTGCGCGAGCGGCTGCGGCAGCGCGCCGGCACCCTTTCCGGAGGCCAGCAGCAGATGGTCGCCATGGGGCGCGCGCTCGCGGCCTCGCCAAGGGTGCTGCTGCTCGACGAGCCCTTCGAGGGTTTGCAGCCGAGCCTCGTGCAAGCCATCCTGCGCGCGATCGGGCGGCTGCGCGAATCGGGCGTCGCGGTGGTGCTGGTCGAGCAGCGCGTGGATCTCGCCCTGCGCGTGGCCGACCGCGTCGTGTTCCTGCAAAACGGGGTGAGCGCGCACGAGGCGCTGCCTGCCGCACTGCAGCGGGACCCGGAGCCGCTGTACCGCTACGTCGGCGTGCGGCGCTGAATCAGGGCGCCGCGCGGTCCGAGCGCGCGCGCGCGACGCCCGCGGCCCGCAGCTCGCGCCATGCCCGCTCGAGCGAGCCGTCGAGATCGATCGCCCGGCAGGCATCCTCGATCACGCTCGCCTCGAATCCGGCGGCACGCGCGTCCAGCGCAGACCAGCCGACGCAGAAATCGGTCGCCAGGCCGCAGAACCACAGGCGCCCGATGCCGAGCTCGCGCAGCCAGGCCGCGAGCCCGGTCGATGTGCTGCGGTCGGCTTCGAGAAATGCGGAGTAGCTGTCGACGCCCGGGCGGTAGCCCTTGCGCACGATGAGCTGCGCACGCGGGATCGCGAGATCGCGATGCAGCGCCGCACCGGCCGTACCCTGCACGCAGTGATCGGGCCACAGCACCTGCTCGCCGTAGGGCAGGCGCGTCGTCTCGAAGGGCTTGCGGCCCGGGTGAGACGAGGCGAACGAAGCGTGCGCGCGCGGGTGCCAGTCCTGCGTCGCGACGATCCACTCGAACTGCGCGGCGATGCGGTTGATCACCGGCACCACCTCGTCGCCGCGCGGCACGGCGAGCGTCCCGCCCGGCATGAAGTCGTTCTGCACGTCCACCACGATCAGGCAGGCTGCGCTCATTGCGCTCGCTCCTCTTGCCGCCGCGATTCCGGCGTCACACGAAATGCCGCTGCTTCTTCAGGTCCGGCAGGCAATGCCGGATCCACCTGGCGCCGATCTTCTCGGCGAGCGAGTTCTGCTTCAGGCGCTCGTTGAGCACCTTGAAGTCGACCTGATCGAGCGGCTGGTCCTGGTTGAAGCAGGAGAAGACGTAGCTGGTCTCGCCGGTCTGCGGATCGCGATGCGGCTGCAGGCACTGCGCGCAGATCTCCTTCATCATGCACTGCATGGGCGAGTTGATCGAGCCGATGGCGAAATGCTGCGGCTTGAGGTGCGGCCGCAGCACGTCGTGGCGCGCGCGCGCGACTGCCGCCATCATGCGGTCGGAGCCGATCGCGATGATGCGGTCGGCGTCCTCCAGCGGAATCGGCGGCGCGCCGAGCCGCCCCTCGGCGTAGGTATCCATCGCCTGCACGATGTTGCCGACGAAGGTCCGGTCCTGCGTCCGGTTCGGCGCGAACCCGGGTTCTTCGTCGCAGCACCAGACGACGACGTCGGCCGCCCGCTCGATTTCCGCGACCTTGTAGCGGTCGATCACCTTCTTGTAGCCGGCAAAGTACAGCACCCTGGAGCCCGCGGCACGGAAAGCCTGGCCGATCGAGAACAGCACTGCGTTGCCAAGACCGCCGCCGCACAGCACCACCGTCTCGCCGCCATGGATTTCGGTCGGCGCGCCGGTCGGCCCCATGAGCACGACGGGTTCGCCGGGCTGCAGCATGGCGCACAGGTCGCTCGAACCGCCCATCTCGAGCACGATGGTCGAAACCAGCCCCTGCTCGCGGTCGACCCAGGCGCCGGTGAGCGCGAGTCCTTCCATCTGCATGCAGGTGCCGGCCACCACCGGCGCCAGCACCTCGAAATTCTGCAGGCGGTAGAACTGTCCGGGCCGGAACTTGCGCGCGGCGAGCGGCGCGCGCACCACGACCTCGACGATGGTCGGCGTGAGCCGCTCGACGCTGTGGACGGTGGCGCGCAACTGGTCGGCGAGCCCGGCGAAGAACGCCGCGGGCGCGAGTTCGCGCGCCGGCAGGATCTGCGCCAGCACTCGCGACACCACCGGGTAGCCCTGCTTGGCCGAGCCCATCGCCTTGACGACGTTGCCGAAATAAGACGGGTGCACATCGCCGAAGTAGCTGACGAAGCGGCCGTCCGCCCGCCGCGACAGCAGCACCTGCGGCGTGCCGGGTTTCGAGGCGCAATACTCCGGCGCCACCGGGTTGCCCGCCTCGTCGCAGGCCGCGAAGTACTTCCCGTCCACGGCGAAATGCGCCGCGTCTTCGCGTGCGAGCACCGTATTGGGCTGCGTGCCCGCGGCGACGAACACGGTGCGCGCCGGCAGCCAGTGCTCGGTACCGGAGGGATGCCTGAAGCGCACGCCGCGCACCGCCCCGTAGTTGTCGGTGTCCGCGTGCACGGGCGTCAGGGAATCGGCGAACACGATGCCTTCCTCGAGCGCCTTCTCGATCTCTTCGTGGTTCAGGGTGTAGGAGGGACTGTCCGCGAGCCGCCTGCGGTAGGCGATCGTGACTCCGCCCCAATGCTGCAGCAGCTCGACGATCTTCGCCGCGCGTGCCTCGCGCGCCGCCTCGCGGCGTTCGCTGCGGATGGCGCGCCCGTGCGCCAGGAACTCCTCGGCGATCTCGCGTTCCTGGTCGTCCCAGTCGCGCCGGATCGCGTCCTCGCCGGTTTCCCTGGCGAGCGTCTCGTAGCGCGCCAGGAACTTTTCGACCTGGACCACGTAGTAGGCGAGCGACTCGGTCGCCGTGTCGATCGCCGTCAGGCCGCCGCCGATCACCACCACCGGCAGGCGCAGCTGCATGTTGGCGATCGCGTCGCGCTTCGCCGCGCCGGTGAGCTGCAGCGCCATGAGGAAGTCGGACGCCGCGCGCACGCCGCGCGCGAGTCCGTTCGGAATGTCGAGCACCGTGGGCTTGCCCGCGCCGACGCAGAGCGCGACGTGATCGAACCCCATCTGCCAGGCGTCCTGCAGCGTGAAGGTGCCGCCGAAACGCACGCCGCCGAACATGGCGAACTGCGCGCGCCGCTCGAGCAGCAGCCGGATGAGCTTGAGGAAATTCTTGTCCCAGCGCACCGTGATGCCGTATTCGGCGACGCCACCGAATCCGGCCATGGCGCGGTTCTCCAGCGGCTCGTAGAGCTCGAGCGCGTCGCGGATCGGGTGCAGCCCGCTGAGCGTCGCGGGCAGCGGCTCGATCTTCAGGCCGTCGACGCCGACCACCGCGTGGCCGTCGTTCATCAGGTGGTGTGCGAGGGTGAAGCCGGCGGGGCCGAGGCCGACCACCAGCACCTTGCGGCCTGAAGCCTCGCGCGGCACGGGCCGGCGCAGGTTGAGCGGATTCCAGCGTGTCAACAGCGAGTAGATCTCGAATCCCCAGGGCAGGGCGAGCACGTCCTTGAGCGTGCGCGTCTCGACCTGCGGGATGTTGACCGGGTCCTGCTTCTGGTAGATGCAGGACTTCATGCAGTCGTTGCAGATGCGATGACCGGTCGCCGCGAGCATCGGATTGTCCACGGTGATCATGGCAAGCGCGGCGAGCGCCTCGCCGCGCGTCTTCACCAGGTGGAACTCGGAGATCTTCTCTTCCAGCGGGCAGCCCGCCAGGGTCGTGCCGAGCGGCGATTTCCTGAACGGCGCACGCGCCGCGGCGGCGCCGGGTGCGGCTGTCGCCGGCGTCTTTTCCCGGAGACCCTTGGAGCAGGAGTCCTTGCCCTGCTCGTGGCACCAGATGCAGTAGTTCGCCTCGTCGAGGGCGCCGACCAGATCGGCACCGGCGTCGGTGAGGCCGAAGCCCTCGCGGCGGCGCAGGTGCTCGATCGTATGGCGCGCGTAGCCCTGCGAAGCGTCGGTGTGCACCGGCACCAGGCGGATGGGATCGATCTTGCGCGGCGCCTTGAACAGCACGCCGTGGCGGTGCTTGGCCCTGCCTTCCGCGGTGCACGCAGCCCAGGCGGCGTAGCGCGCGGCGAGGTCCAGTTTCGCCGCGTGCAGCGTCTCGTCCTTCTGCCATTCGGTGACGTGGCGCGCGAACGCGAGCTCGGTGAACGAGCCGCCGAAGAGGACGCGCAGCGCTTTCTCGGCCGCAGTGCCGTCCACGGCCGCCGCTGCCTCCGGCGTCACCTTGTGCAGCGCGCGCCGCTGCACGAACAGGCGCTTCACCGAGTAGAGCGGGGCGAAATTGTGGTGCCGTGCGGCGAGCGCCTGCACTTCGGTCTCGATCGCGAACAGGCGCGCGAGAAAATCGTCCAGATGCGGCGAGAGGTCAATGAGGAGGTCGGACTCGGTTTTCGCGGCAAGCGCGTCGGGCGCGGCGCGCGCCGCGGCCAAGCGCTCGGCCAGCGGCGCGTCGGCCTCGGCGAGGAAGGCGACGAACGCCGCATCGAGCCGCGCCAGACCCGCGTGGTCGTATAAATCCTTGAAATCCAATCCGAAGCCGAGCGCGATCACGGGGCGATGGTGCAGTGCAAGGGGAAGGTAGAATTATACTTTTCGGGCCGGAGAAACATCATGCAGATCAAGAACAGCGTATTCCTTGTCACGGGCGGGGCCTCCGGCCTCGGCGCCGCCACCGCGCGCATGGCGGCGCAGGACGGCGCCAGGGTCGTGATCGCCGATATGCAGGCCGAGGCGGGCGCCAAGCTCGCCGCGGAGATCGGCGGCCGCTTCGTGAAATGCGACGTCTCTTCGGAATCCGAGGGTCAGGCAGCGGTGGCGCTGGCGCTGAAGGAATTCGGCGGCCTGCACGTGCTGGTCAACTGCGCCGGCATCGCGACCGCGGAGCGCACGCTCGGCAAGGAGGCGCCCCATAGCCTGGCCTCGTTCAACCGCATCATCAGCGTCAACCTGATCGGAACGTTCAACATGATCCGGCTCGCGGCCCAGGCGATGGCACGGGCGGTGCCGAATGCCTCCGGCGAGCGCGGCGTGATCGTCAACACAGCCTCGGTCGCGGCTTTCGACGGACAGATCGGTCAGGCGGCGTACTCCGCCTCCAAGGGCGGCATCGTCGGCATGACGCTGCCGATCGCGCGCGACCTGTCGCGCAGCGGCATCCGGGTC